>DNZB01000081.1:5215-7707 GCA_003506635.1 Parvularcula sp. | reverse complement strand
GGAAGCGCCAGCGCCGGAGGGAGAGCGCGGGAACGCCATGGCGACTTCGCGGATTACCTTGGCGGGGGCGTGCGCCGCCAGCGCCTTCGCCGCTGCCGGCCTGTTCGCGCGCCTGATGAATTACGACATGCGCCGCGACGAGCAGCTCTATGTCTCGCCGGCGGCGCTGCTCGACCACCAGCGTCTCTATCACGATTTTTTCTACAACCACGTGCCGGGCTCCGCATGGCTTTTCCATGCTGGCTTTG
The DNA here is from genome assembly GCA_003506635.1 of Parvularcula sp. GTDB lineage: Bacteria > Pseudomonadota > Alphaproteobacteria > Caulobacterales > Parvularculaceae > Amphiplicatus. Next base: position 7,459 of record DNZB01000081.1, on the reverse strand, counting down.
AGGCGTTCGGCGACGGCGGCTTGCTGTTCTCGGCGCGGCTGACGATGTTCCTGGTCTGGTTGGCGTTCGGAGCGGCGGGGGGCTATTTCACCTGGCGGCTGACCCGCTCAGCGCTTGCGGCGGCGGCGGCTGTCGTCTTCCTTGTCGCGAATGATTTTTTGCTAGGCGTCACCGGGGCGCTTGCGACGAACAATCTCCTTCCTTTGCCATTCGCCTTCGCCGGACTTTGCCTTTTTGCGCTTGGCGTTCGCGGCGAGGGCGTTTTCGGGCGCGGCGTGCCGCGCCAAGGCGCGAACCCGGTCGCCATCTTTGCCGCGGGGTTAAGCCTTGCGATCGCCCTGTCGATGAAGGTGAGCGCGATCGCCATTGTTGCGCCGGTCGCCGTCGCCATGCTTTTGCTGCCAGCCGATCTGTCCCTTTCGGCGCGTCTCAGGACTGTAATCCTGCCGTTCGCGATTGGAGGAATTGTCGGCGGCGCGCCGGTGATCGCCGAATTCCTGCGCGCGCCTGACATTTTTCTGGCGCATGTCGCGCAGTATCACACCGGACCGCACATCGCTTATTACCATGGCAGGTCCGGCGGTGATGAAAGCGTCGTGATGACGACGGGCGCCAAGGCCATGCTGGCGCTTAAGATCTGGTTCACTGGCGCCAATCTGCTGTTGGCGCTCGCCGCCGTCCTTGCGATTACGACCGCCGGCGCAGGCAGAATTCTACGGCTGGGCGTCCCGGCGCTCGCCATTTCCGTTGCGGCATCGGTCGCGGTCTTCGGCTTCGCGCCGACGCCGTCCTTCCCGCAATATTTTGCGCCGCTGACCGTGGCGCTTTTGTTCCTCTTTGCGGTTACCTTTCAGCCCGGCGATACGGCGGCGCAGAGCCGCAAATCGATTGCGCTTGCAGTCATCGCCGCGCTGTCCTTCGTGACAGGCGCGCCGCGGCTCCTCCAGCACGGACTGAAACTCGGAACGCCGGGGACATGGACGGTCTCCAAGGTTCACGCCGCCGGTGAGGCGATCGCCGCCGCGATGGCGAAGGCGGGGGTTGAGGGCAAAATCCTGACCTTGATGCCGATTTATCCGCTGGAGGGCGGCCTTGCGGTCTATCCGGAGTTTGCGACCGGGCAATTCGTCTATCGGACCAGCGATCTTACCGAACCCGCCCTTTTGGCCAAATACCGGACGACCGCGCCTTCAAGGCTGGCCGCTTTCCTCGAAAACGACCCGCCGGCCGCCATGCTCCTGGGGTTCGAGCCGGAACTCGAAGCGCCGATGGCCGAATTCGCCAGGGTAAGGGGGTATCGGCGCGTCGCCGGCCTGACAGTCAAGGACCGCTATGGCGACGGCTACCTGCTTCTCCGGCCAGGCAAGCCGTGAGCAGGGCTTTTATACCGCTGTGGCCGGACCGGGACAGGCCGCCCGGAATTCGCCCGCCGGTCAAGGTTTCAGTTGCGTTTGGAGCCCTTGAAGGGGCATCTATGTTACGCTGCCGTAAGGAGTTTTCCCGGCTTGCCGCCGGGATTGGTGCGCGGCAGCAGTTTGGGGAGACGTTCGAGTGAACCGTAATTTTGGCTTCGACGCCGATTCGCCGGCGCAGGCCGCGGGTGCGTATGGCGACGACCGGATCGGGCTGTCGGAGCTGTTTTCGATCATCCGGCGGCGTCAGGCGACCTTCACCGCTGTCATCTTGTTGACGATCGGCGTCGTCGTTGCGTTCGTCCTGACTGCGCCGCCCGCCTACAAGGCGCGGGCGGTCGTCATGGTTCCGTCAATCTTGCAATATGACGATCCGGCCGTCGCTCCGTCGCGGGTCAGCTCCGAAGACGAGATTCGAATCAATACGACGGTCGAGCTTTTGAAGTCGCCGCGCGTGGTCGAAGAACTTGCACGCGTCCTGTCGCAGGAGCTTGACCATCTCGCGGACGCGCCGCGCAACCACGCGGCGGCGAACGACGGCGCGAAAATGGCTGCGCAGCCGGCGGCCTTGAGCGGCGATCAATCGGTCGCCGGACGAAGCGCCGTGCGTTCGCTCGACGATATCAGCAAACTGATGGAATCGGCCGACGACAAGGTCAGTCCATACGCGATCACAAAAATTCAGGAGCAGACCGAGATACGCCGCGTTTCGGGATCGCGGCTGATCGAAATCGCCGTCTCAGCGCGTACGCCCAAACTTGCGACCAAAATGGCGAACGGTTTGCCGGAGATTTACAGCGCCATGCGCCGTGAGGATTTCAAGCGCGAGCGC
>DNZB01000081.1:4595-4807 GCA_003506635.1 Parvularcula sp. | reverse complement strand
GAGATGACGATCGCGAACACCCAGGCGGAATCGGCGTCGAGGCGCCTCAACGAGCTCCTCGCCGAGCAAAAAGTTCTGCAAACCCGCCTCGCCGAACTTCAAGTCACCTACGGGCCCGGATATCCGGAAGTCATCGGCGCGCAGCAGCAGCTCATCGATATCGGCCTCAGGATCGAAGAAGAGCGTCTGTCATCGGCTGGCGGCGCGGCGGC
>DNZB01000081.1:0-4207 GCA_003506635.1 Parvularcula sp. | reverse complement strand
TGCTGTTGCGCCTCGGTCGCGTAAAGAGCGAAGCCTATGTCGATCAGACAGGCGTCGAATTCGTGACGCGCGCGCTCGATCCGGTCGACTCGAACAATGCTGAGAATGTCAAAAGGATCGTCGTCGGCATGTTCGGCGCGCTCCTTGTCGCGCTGCTAGCCGCGATGGCCGCCGAAGGTCTCGACAACAAGGTGCGTTCCGCCGATCATGTGCGCGCCTTTTTGCGCGCGCCGACGTTAGCGATGATCCCAAAGGTGAACCCGCGCCGCGTCGCGCCGGCTGCGATGCGGAGCTACATCGAAAAAAATCCGGACTCGGATTTTTCAGAATCGATTCGAAATCTCTATCTCGAATTGATGTCGCAAAAGTCCGGACTGAGGCAGCGCGTCGTCGTCATCACCTCGGTGAAGGCGGGCGACGGCAAAACGACGATCGCCAATGGCCTTGCTGCTGTCGCCGAAGCCTTCGACGTCCCTTCGAAGGTCATCGAGTTCGATCGGCACTTCCAATACGGCCCGCCAGAGATGAAGTCGGGGGTTGAGGTCGATGCGACCGCCACTGAGGCGGAAACGTCGTCGTCAGTGCAAGTGACGCCGATCCAGCCCGCGGTCATTCGCCCGATCGAAGAAGCGGAATGGCGCGGGGAAGCGCAGCCCCTGTTGCCGCGCCAGCTCATCGATATGACCGACCGCTGGAGCCTGATCATCGTCGAGGCCCCGCCGATCCTGCGCTCGCGTGACGCCAAGGCGCTCGCGGCGAACGCGACGGATGTGCTCGTCGTGATGGAATGGGGCGGTGTGTCGCCGGGCGCCTTGAAGGCGATTCGAAAGGCTTTCGGCAGGGTAGAAATCGGCGCGGTCATTAACCGGGTGAACCTGAAAGCCCATGCGCGGCGCGGATATGGCGACAGCATCGATTACGCGGCGCGGTACGCCTGAGGCCTTACCCGTTTCCCGCAAATTAATTCGGCGGCGGCGCTTCAAGCCATTGCAAAAGCGCGAAGCAGCTTAGGGTCGCGCTCGCTTGATCGGCGAGACGAATGACCCTTTCCGCCCCACGAAAGTTCTATCTTGCGGCCATGGACTCTGGCGCGCCTTTGCGGGGCTTGACGGCGCGTCGCGCTGCCGGCTGGCGGCGCATCAGAAAAGCCGCGGAGCTGGCCTCTGCGGTCGTCATCGTCGCCCTGTTCGCCAGGGCCGTGCTGATGATTTTAACGCCCCTTCCGACGCCGCCGGTCGTCGACGCGGCTGTTGCTGGCCCCGGCGCCGCCAGCGCTTTTGAAGACGCGGGCGGAAATCCGTTTCGGATCGCAGACAATTCTGGCCCGGCCTCATCGGCGCCGCTGACAGAATCAGCGCTAAACATCGTTCTACATGGGACCTGGCGGGACGCCGCCAACGCGACTGCGGTGATTTCGGCCGACGGCGCCCCGCAACGAAAAGTGGCGGTCGGCGAAGAGATCATCGCCGGCGTCACGCTTGAGGAAGTGCAGGACGAGTTCGTGGTGATCAGCAATAACGGCGTCCGCGAGGCGGTGGCGATCGTCAACCGAAAGGTTGACATGACCGCGCCTGCGCGCGCGGATGAGGCCGCAGGCGAAGTCGCGCCGCCGCCGGCGGCGTTGCGCGGCGCCGAGGCTGCGCCGCCGCTGACGGTCAGCGCCAGCGCGCTTGCGCTTCGCGACGATCGCGCCGCAAACACCATCGCTGCCGCGGCGCCGCATGAGCCGGAATAAGCTTCTTGCCGCAATCGCCGGCCTGCTCGCACTGCCGGCAGCCGCCGCCGCGCAGCCGAAAGACCGGTGCGAGGAGCGTCTCAATTTCGAGAACATCGAAATTGGACTTGTCATCGACGAGATGGCGAGCCGGACCGGGCGCAAGTTCCTCGTCGATCCGCGCGTCACCGGAAATGTCACCGTCAAATCGGGCGCCGAAGGCGGGCTATGCCGCGAGGAGGCGTGGGAGCTCTTTCTGGCGGCGCTGCGCGTCAACGGCTTTACCGCAACGCCGATCACGGCGGACACGTTCAAGATCGTTCCGGCGCAAATTGGCGCGCGGGAGGCAGGGCCAGTCAATGAGTCGAACGGCTCAGGGTTTGCGACGCAGATCATCCGTCTCGATCATGTGAACGCGCAGGAAGCCGCAAGCAGCATCACGCAGATCATCGGCGAAACCGGGCTCGTTTCGTCCGTTTCTTCGACAAATTCGCTTATCGTCGTCGATACGCCGGACAACATCGAACGCATCCGGCAGATCGTCGCGCGCGTCGATCGCGATTCCTCGGTCGTCGAAACCTTCTCTCTCCACAATTCCTCCGCCGCCGAGGCCGCCGCCGCCGTCAATGCGCTGGCGCGGCAGGCGACGGAGGAAGGCGCGGCGGCGAGCGCGGCGCGCGTGCAGACGACGCCGATCGCCTCGTCCAACCGCCTCCTCGTCCGCGCGCGCCCCGAAATGATGAGCCGCGTGCGCGCGATCATCGCCGAGCTTGACGCCGTCGGCGCGGCGGGCGCGAGTCTTGCGGTCGTGCAGCTTGCGCACGCCGATGCGGAAACCATGGTGAAACTTCTCGGCAACCTCGCGGAGGCGACAGCGCCCGCGCCGGACGCCGAAGCTGCCGCCAATCTCGCCGGGATAGCGCAAGAGCGCCCGCGCCTAAGCGCCTATCCGCCGACCAATTCGATCATCATTTATGGCGACGCCGAGACGCAGCGCACGATGAAAAGCGTCATCACGCAACTTGACGTGCGCCGTGAGCAGGTGCTCGTCGAAGCCATCATCGTCGAGGTTTCCGATGGAACGGCGCGCCAACTCGGCGTCAACTATTTCGCCGCTGACCGCAATGGCGAGCGTGTCCTCTTCTCTTCGAACACTTTCGGCGACGCCGAGCGCCAATTGCTATCCGACGCCGGGCGCGGGCTTTTGGAAAGCGATCCGGCCAAGCAGGAAGACCTTGCGCAGGACGCGCTCGACTCCTTGCTTGGGCTCAGCGGGTTTTCCTTCGGAGGCGCGGCGACCTTTGGGTCAGGGAAGATTTTCGGGGCCATCTTGACGGCGATCAAGGAAGACGACCAGTCGCGCGTCCTTTCGTTCCCATCGGTGGTCACGCTCGACAACGAACCGGCGACGCTTTCGGTCGGACAGGAAATTCCCATCACCACCGGCGAGACCGTGGGCGACGATTTCACCAACACCTTTCGTACCGTGTCGCGCGAGGAAGTCGGCATCATCCTGAAAGTCACCCCGCACATCAATCGCGGCGGCACGATCACGTTGAAGATCGATCAAGAGTCCTCCAATGTCGCGGGGCAGATCATCGACACCTCGACCGATCTCATCACCAACAAGCGCGCCATCACGACGACTTCGGTCGTCGATAACGGCGATATTCTGGTGATCGGCGGTCTCGTCGATCAGTCGGAAGAGCAAGCCGCTTCTAAAACGCCGGTCCTCGGTGATGCGCCGCTGATCGGAAACCTCTTTCGATCGTCAAGCCGCGCGAAGACCAACCGCAATCTGATGGTCTTTATCCGCCCAACAATCATCGGCACACGGCAGGCGGCGCGCGTCGTGACCGATCGCAAGCTTGATTTCATTTCCGGGCAGATCGCCGTTGCCTCAAAGGGGCGGGCGCCGGATCTGCGCGCACGGATCGCCGAAGTGACAGGCGCGATGGCCGAAGCGCCGCCGCTTCGCGACGAGGCTGCGCCGGCGCTTGCGCCGCCGACTGACGCTGCGCCGGTGGCGGATACGGCTAGGGAGACCGCCGCGCGCCCCGTCGAGCCGAAGCCCGCCGCGCTCTCCGCCGCAGATGCCGCGTTTGCGCCGACGCCGCTCGCTGGCGGCGCGCCTGACGCCGAACAATCCGAGCCGACCCTCTCAAGCGTTTTTCACGGGGCGCATCTCGGCTCATATCGCTCGCGCGCCTCCGCCGCCGCCGGGTGGCGTGAATTGCGTGAAAACTGGCCCCTCGAACTCGACGCACTCAGCGCCAAGGCCGCGCGTTTCAACGATCCGGCGCGCGGCGCGTTTGAGCGCCTTATCGCCGGCCCGTTCCACACAAAGGAAGATGCGCGTCAGCTCTGCCGGACGATTGAGCAGGGCGGGGGCTATTGTGCGGTAATGCCGTTCGATGGCGCGCCGCTCGACGATGCGCCCTAACGTCTGGCGGCGATCGCCTCGGCGATGAGCGTATCCCATTCCGCGGCGAC
>DNZB01000337.1:5865-8243 GCA_003506635.1 Parvularcula sp. | reverse complement strand
GGACAGGCGCCGGGGTCAACACATTTATCAGGTGTATTCCTATGGTTAACGCCCGCAAAAGGCGAGTTCGCGCCGCTTCGCCCGCCTCAAAGGGGAAGACCTGCCGCCCCTAGACCAGCCGCGAGCGCTCGACCGCCGCGCGGATGAAGGAGGCGAACAAGGGATGCGGATCGAAGGGGCGCGATTTCAGCTCCGGGTGAAACTGCACGCCGACGAACCACGGGTGATCAGGGATTTCCATGATTTCCGGCAGCGCGCCGTCGGGAGAAGTCCCGGAGAACATGACGCCGGCGCCGGCCAGACGCTCCGCCCACGTCATATCAACTTCGAAGCGGTGGCGATGGCGTTCGGAGATTTCGCGCGCGCCGTAGATTTCCGCGACGCGGCTGCCGGCCTTAAGCAGCGCCGGATAAGCGCCGACGCGCATCGAGCCGCCAAGGTCCCCGCCGGCCGCGCGGCGCTCCGTCTCGTTGCCGCGCCGCCACTCCGTCATCAGACCGACGATCGGCTTGCCGCCGGGGCCGAATTCCGACGAAGTCGCTTCGCGCTCGCCCAGAAGCGAACGCGCCGCCTCGATCACCGCCATCTGCATGCCAAAGCAGATGCCGAAATAGGGAACGCGTCTTTCGCGCGCGAAGGTCACTGCCTTGATCTTGCCTTCCGCGCCGCGCTCGCCGAAGCCGCCGGGCACGAGGATGCCGTGCACGTCCTCAAGCGCGGAAACCGCCGCTTCCTCCTTTTCGAAGATCGCGCTGTCGATCCATTTGATCTCCGCGCGCACATTGTTGGCGATGCCGCCGTGATTGATCGCCTCAATCAGGGATTTGTAGGCGTCCTTCATCTCCGTGTATTTGCCGACGACCGCGATGCGGGTTTCGCCGTCGGGCCTCGTGATGCGCGTCACAACATCGGTCCAGCGCGCAAGTTCGGGCGGCGGAGACGAAAGTCCGAAGGCCGCCAGCACTTCATCGTCAAAGCGTTCGGCGTGATAGGCGAGCGGCACTTCGTAGATCGTGCGGCAGTCGAGCGCCTGCACGACCGCCGAGGGCCGCACATTGCAGAAAAGCGCAATCTTTCTGCGCTCGCCTTCAGGAATCGGCCGGTCGGCGCGGACGAGAAGGACGTGGGGCTGAATGCCTATTTCGCGCAGCTCCCGCACTGAGTGCTGCGTCGGCTTAGTCTTCAACTCGCCAGCCGACGGAATATAAGGCATCAGCGTCAGGTGGACGTAAACCGCTTCCCCGCGCGGCAATTCGTTGCCGAGCTGACGGATCGCCTCGAAGAACGGCAGGCCCTCAATATCGCCGACCGTGCCGCCGATCTCGCAGATGACGAAGTCCGCATCGCCCGCCGGCGCCGTTATGAACGCCTTGATGGCGTCGGTCACATGCGGAATGACCTGCACGGTCGCGCCAAGATAATCGCCGCGCCGTTCGCGCTCGATAATCGTCTGATAGATGCGCCCGGTCGTGATGTTGTCGGCGCGCGAGGCCGAGACGCCGGTGAAGCGCTCATAATGACCAAGGTCGAGATCGGTCTCGCCGCCGTCATCGGTGACGAAAACTTCGCCATGCTGATAGGGCGACATCGTGCCCGGATCGACATTGAGATAGGGGTCAAGCTTCCTGAGGCGAACCCGAAATCCGCGCGCTTGCAACAGCGCGCCAAGGGCCGCCGCCGCTACGCCTTTTCCGAGCGAGGAAACCACGCCGCCGGTGATGAAAATATACCGCGCCATGGAAGTCCCTCTTAGCGCGCCCGCGGCGCAGGGCAAAAGAAAAAGGCGGGCGTCCTTGCCGCAGGTGCCGCCGCGGCGGGTAAGCCCAAGCCGATCAACGGGTTCCTTAATTCGGCTGAGACGGAGCTTCGGTCTCGGTTGCCGGGGCCGCGCCCGCTTCCGGCGCCGCTTCTTCGGCGGCAGGCGCCGAAACAGGGGCCGAATCAACCGGAACGACGCCCAGCGACGGCGCTGCTGTTTCCGGCGTCGCAGCCGGGGTTTCGCCCGTGCCAAGCGTGTCGAGCAGATCCTCGGTCGTCAGCGGCTTTGTCGTGTCGATAACGCGCTCGCCGGTCAGATCCTCGACGATGTCGCGGTCGCTTTCGCCCGATCGGGCGGTCAGGGCGAGCGCGATCGAGGTCGCAAAAAAGAGGGCCGCCAGCACCGATGTCGTGCGCGTAAGGACGTTCGCCGCCCCGCGGCTGGACATGAAGCCGCCGCCGCTGCCTGCACCCATGCCGAGCGCCCCGCCCTCCGACCGCTGGAGAAGGACGATAACGATCAGCGCAAGAACGATAAGACCGTGAACGGTCAACAAAACGGCGTGCATCAGACCTGTCCGTAAGGCGACGCCCGCCGATATGGCGGGGGGGGGGGGGGG
>DNZB01000337.1:5461-5635 GCA_003506635.1 Parvularcula sp. | reverse complement strand
AGGGCCCCCCCCGCCGATATGGCGGGCGCGCCGGGAAATGGAAGGGGCGCTCTCTACGCCGCCCCGGCCGGGGGGTCAAATGCCCGGCGCGAACGGCCCTCAGGCGGCTTTCTCTTTCGCGATCCATTCGTCAACCGTCCTTTCGAGGATGCCGAGCGGCATCGCGCCGTTGCC
>DNZB01000337.1:5084-5212 GCA_003506635.1 Parvularcula sp. | reverse complement strand
CCGAGCGGCATCGCGCCGTTGCCGAGGATGAGTTCGTGGAATTTGCGCAGGTCGAACTTCTCTCCAAGCTCGGCTTCCGCCTTCGCGCGCAGGCGCAAGATCGCAAGCTGGCCGGTCTTGTAGGCCGT
>DNZB01000337.1:1742-4841 GCA_003506635.1 Parvularcula sp. | reverse complement strand
GGATCTTGATCATGCCGATCTTGTAGGCCGTCGCCTGCCCCGGCCAGACGACATAACGCTCGATTTCGCGAGTCACCTCCGCCTCTGTCTGGCCGGTTTTCGCGACCATGTACGTGATCGCCTGCTCGCGCGACCAGTGCTTTGCGTGCATGCCGGTGTCGACGACGAGGCGCACGGCGCGGAAGATTTCCGCCTGCAAGCGCCCGAGATCGCCGAAGGGATCGGTCGCGTAGAGATTCATGTCCTGCGCCGCGACACGCTCCGCATAGAGCGCCCAGCCTTCGGAATAGGCCGTGAACGGAGAAATTTTCCGAAGCAGCGGCACGCCCTTGATGAGCTGCGAGGCCGAAAGCTGGAAGTGATGGCCGGGCGCGGCTTCATGATAGAGAAGCGTCGGCAGCGTCCAGCGCGGATTGTCGCTTGTGTCCTTGAGGTTGATGTAGAACCGACCCGGGCGCGATCCGTCGAGCGCCGGCGGATTGTAATAGCCGCCCGGCGCTGAGTCTTGCGAATATTCCGGTACGCGCACGACTTCGACCGGCTGCGGCGGGATGGTGATGAAGTATTTCGGCGCAAGCTCCATCACGTCCTTGTTGAGCTCGGTCAGGTAGTCGATCATCGCCTGACGGCCGGCGTCATCATTCGGGAATACTTCGCCCGGCCGCTGCGAGACGAGCGCGATTCGCGCGGCGAAGGGGATCGCGGCGCCCGCCTCGTCCGCGGCGGGAACGCCCTCAGCGTCGAGAATGGCGGTCATCTCGCGTTCGATGCGTTCGACCTCGGCAAGGCCGATTTCGTGAATCTCGTCGGCCGAAAGATCGGTCGTCGTGTTGTTGCGCAGCGCCGCGGCGTAGATCCTGTCGCCGTCCGGAATGCGCCAGATGCCGGCGTCATGCGTCGCGGTCGCGGCCATATCCTCAAAGAGCGCGATCATCGAGCGATAACCGGGGATGATTTTGTCGTTCACCGCCTTCGTCGCTTCGGCGACGTAGGCGGCCTTCTTTTCCGGCGTCATGCCTTTGATCTTGTCGAGCTTGTCGGGCAGCGTCGTCACTAGCGGATTTTTTTCGGCGCCGCCCTCGATGAAGGCGCGCATGCCGGTGAGCGCCTTTTCGATGACGAAATCGGGCGGCGTGACGCCGGCCGCGCGATCGTCCTCGACGCGCGCCTTCACCTCGCCGATGACGCGGGCGAATTCGTCAAGGCGCGAGAGATAGCGCTTGACGCTCTTCTCGTTCTTGATGACGTGCATGTCGGTCAGGAATTGCGGCAGGTCGACCATCGGGCCGGAAATCTGGTTGACGCGGTAGCCGCTGTGCTCGAACTCCGACTGCGCGATGATGTCGTCAAGGAACCAGGTCGCGATCTCCCACGACAGCTTCTCCTGGCCTTTAAGTTTTTCCGGATTGAACCTGTTGAGCCCTTCGCGCGATTTCTTGAGCCGCGCGAGCTGCTTGTCCTCTTGCGCCTTGGTGTAGTCAGCGAGCTTGCCCGAGTGAAAATCAAGCGGCGTGTTGTCGATGACGCCGAGGCCGGTCATCAATTCCGGCGTCTCCATCGCGAATTCGACGGTGAACTTGTTGACGTAATTGGTGACGGTGACGGGGTAGAACCAGAACCAGACGGACGCGCCGGAGAGCGCGAGGATGATGAGCAATATCAATCCGCCGAAAATCTTGCCGACAAGACGCATGGTTGGCCCCTCTGACGTTCGCCCGAACGGGCTAGATAGCCGGACAGGGCGCGCGCGTCACCAGCGGCTTACCGCGCCGAAGCGGCGGTCCGGCGCGAAGTTCCGGCCGCTCTTGCGTCGATGCGCGCGATCGCGGCGATGACCCGCGCCTTCTCCGAATGGTGGAGCGCATGGCCGGTGTCCGGCAGGACCTCGTAATCCACACCCGCAATTTCTCGCGCCAACGCCGCCGAATGGAGCGTCGGGCTGACTGTCCGGTCATCGGCCCCGGTCAGGACCGCGGTCGGCAGCCTGATCTCGCCATAGCGCCCCATCATGGCGACGATCTGCGGCTTCAAGCGCCTTATGTCGCTTGCGTTGCTTTCAAAGTCCCGCGACCGGAACAGCAGCGCAAGGCCGGACGCTTCATAATAGCCCTCCGGCGCTTGGTCCGGCGCGAAGGATTTGAGGACGGCGCCTTTCGCCGTCAGCGGCGCATAGACGGGAATGACGAGCCGGCGCAGCAGAGTTCCCGCGACCGGCCAGCCGGACATCTTGTTGTACCAGACGACGCCGCCCGGCCATTCATGACTGACGGCGGCCAGCAGCACGAGGCCGGACATTTCGTCCTGGTACTGAAGAGCGTAGCTGAGCGCGACCGCGCCGCCGAAACTCTGTCCAAGGACGACCGGACGCTCGACGCCGAGCGCCGCCGCCGCGCCGTGAATGAGCGCGGCCTGGCGATCGAGCCGCCAGCCGTCCTTCGGCCGCGTCGAATAGCCCCGGCCGGGGCGGTCGATCATGATGACGCGGCGCGTCTTTGCAAGCTCATCGCCGAGCGCGAGCTTCATGTCTCGCAGATTGGCGCTGGCGCCGTGAATGAGAATGATCGGGGGAAGCGCGCCGTCTTTCGGCCCGATATCGAGCACATGCAGCCGCTCGCCCTCGACCTCGACAAAGGCGCCGATCGGCGGCGCGTTCTTCTCGGCCCGCCAGCTGGCGCAGCCGCCGATGAGGGCGAGCCCGGCGATGACGGCGATCGTGAGGAGAAATCCCATGGGCGTCTTGCGTTTCATGCCGCCGCCCGAATGATGGCGGCGAATTCGTCGGCCTTAAGGCTCGCGCCGCCGACGAGCGCGCCGTCAACGTCCGCTATCTTCAAGATCTCCGCCGCGTTCGACGGCTTCACCGAGCCGCCATAGAGAATGCGCACGCCCTCCCCCACCCGGCGGCGGATGAACGCATGCATGTCGGCGATTTCATCGGCGGTCGGCGTCAGCCCCGTACCGATCGCCCAGACCGGCTCGTAAGCGACGACGAAATCGCGATCGCCGGCGGGCAGCGACTCGGCGAGCTGGACCTCGACAATGTCGCACTCGCGCCCGGCCCGGCGTTCGGCTTCGGTCTCGCCCACGCAGATGATGGGG
>DNZB01000337.1:0-1415 GCA_003506635.1 Parvularcula sp. | reverse complement strand
TGATCGGCGCGGCGCTCGGAATGGCCGACGATGACATAGGCCGCGCCCGCATCGGCGAGCATTTCGGCGCTGACGTCGCCTGTGTGCGCGCCCGACGGCATTGGGTGGCAGTCCTGGCCGCCGATCGCGATCCCTTCGTCGCTGAACTCCGTCGCGAAAAGGCCGATGAGCGTCGCGGGCGGACAGATGACGATTTCAAGGGCGGCCGGCATCGCGCCGGAGAACTGCGCGATCAGCTTCTGCACCTCGAGAACGGCGGCCGAAACCCCGTTCATCTTCCAGTTCCCGGCGATCAAGGGCTTCATAGGGTCTCCCGCAGGCCGCGCCGGGGGTAAGGGATGGCCCGGCGCTTGTCCAGAAAGCCCACCTTGTTCGCCCGCGCGGCGGCGCCTAAAAGGTCGGCGATTTCACGATCTGGAGCGCGTCAATGGCGAAGAACAAAACTGGTCCCCTGCGGACGATCCTTCTGTTGCTGATCGGCGCACCGCTCATCGTGTCCTTTATCGCCTGGGGCGTGCCCGAGATGCGCCAGATGACCCGCAGCGACGCGGTACGCATCGGCGCCAAGGGCTACTCAGCGCTTGAAGTGAAGCGGGAGTTCGACCGCTACGTCACCAACCGGCGCAATCAGCAGGACGGGAATTTCAGCGCCGAACAGGCGCTCGCCGAAGGCGCGCAGGACCAGATTGTCGACAGCCTTGCGACGCAGTCCGCGCTCGACCAAGAAGCGATGAAGATGGGCCTCGTCATCACCCGGCCGATGGTGAGCAATTACCTCCAGACCTCCGACCAGTTCAAAAGCCCCGCCACCGGCAAGTTCGACAACGAGACTCTCGACCTCATCCTGCGCGAATACGGCTTCTCGATCCGCGAGTTCGAGGAACGCATCCGCTCTGAAATGCTGCGCCAGCAATTGCTCGGCGGAGTCGCGCGCGGGGGCCCCGCCTCGTCCGCGATGGTCAACGGCCTCATCGCGCGCGAGATCGAGGCGCGCGAAGTCTCCTATGTGACGATCAGCGAGGAAGCGGCCGGCCCCGCGCCCGCGGCGACGCCCGACGCCGTCAAGGCCTATTACGAAAAGAACAAGTCGCAATTCATGGCGCCCGAATACCGGACGTTCACCGCCGTCGTTCTCAAGAACGAGGACTACGCCGATCAGAACGAAGCGACCGACGACAAGCTTCTTGAAGTCTATAACGCCAACAAGGCGAAATACGAAACGCCGGAGCGGCGCACGTTCTACCAGATCACCATCGAGAAAGAGGCGGACGCGGACGCTGCGATCAAGGCGCTGAAGGACGGGCGCCCGTTCGAGAGCATCGCCATCGAGAACGGCCAGAATCTCGCGCAAGTTACGCGCACGGATGTCTTGAAGTCCGACATCGTCGATCCCGCCGTCGGCAACGCTGTCTTCG
>DNZB01000379.1 GCA_003506635.1 Parvularcula sp. | reverse complement strand
GGCTCGACCCCGCCGGGCGGTTCGACTTTTCGGCCGGGCGGAGCGATCTTGAACAACGTAGCTCTGATGCGGGTCGAACACGCCCGTCGAAGGCGATGGACATCCGGTCAGGAAGCCGAAGGACCAGACAGTCTCGCTTTCGTCTTGCCCTCATGCGCGCGCGCGGCGGCGGGATCCTCTGGCCAGTCGTGCTTCGGGTATTCGCTGCGCATGTCCTTCGCCATGTCCCGGTAGCCGCCGCGCCAGAAGCCGGGGAGGTCCTTCGTCAGCGCGACCTGCCGTCGCGCCGGGGAGAGCAACGAAACCGTCAGCGGAACCTTTCCCTGCATGATCGCGTGATGGCGGGAGAGCCCATAAAATTCCTGCACGCGCGCCTCGACGCGCGGGCCTCCCTCGGCTGTATAGTCGATCGCAAGCGACCGCCCCGCCGGAGCCGCGATGTTCAGCGGCGCGAGTTCGTCCAGCCGCCGCTGAAGCGGCCAGTCGAGCAAGCCGGTGACGCCGCGGCGGAGATCGTCGGATGACGGACGGTCAATCGACGGCGGCTCGCCCAAGAGCGTGACAAGCCATTCGTCCGCGCGCGCCAACAGACCGGCCTCGTCAAGCGCCGGCCATTCCTCGCCGAGATGCCTGCGCGCAAGCGCAAGCCGCGCAAGGCTTTGACGGATCGCGTCATGATGCGCCAACAGCACAAGCCCATCGGCGCGCAATGCTTCGAGGATCGCCCGGCGGGCGATCTCCGCCGAAGGGCGGGGAAGGGGCGCTGCGCCAAGTTCGATCCTGCCAAGACGGGTGATCCGCCTTCCGGTGACTGTGCGGCGTTCGCGGTCGAATGCGGCGGTCTCTTCGATGCGCACGTCCCCAAGCGCGAGCGCGTCGGCTTCCGACAGCGGCGCGGCGGCGAGAATGCGCGCATTCGCGGCCCCGCCCGCAACGTCCGCGACAGCAAGCCATGGCTCACTGGCGAGCGCATCGCCGCCGTCGAGGAATACCGTGCGCCCGCTCGCGAGCTGATAGGCGCGCTCTTTGCCGCCGCGCGCCGGGTCCGCACGCGCGATATTGCCGCGCAGCGCATTTGCGATCGTTTGCCCGGCCTGCCCTGCTGGTGCGGCGCCGGCGCCTTTTGCCCAGCGCGCGGCTTGCGACCGCAAAGCCTCACCGCGCGGCGAGCGATCCGTTCGAAAGCGGGCGAGCCGGTCGCGAATGTCCGCAGACGATCCGCCGAGCCCGCGCTCACCGATCAGCGCTGCGATCTCGGCGCCGAGCGCGCGCTCACCCGGGTTTCGCGCGCCGGCGATCATTGCCGCAAGGCGCGGCTCCATCGGCAGCGCCGCCATCTCGCGCCCGCGCGCGGTAAGCGCCCCTCTGTCGTCGAGAGCGCCGAGCGCGACCAGCGAGGCGCGCGCGGCGGCGATCCGTCCTGCCGGCGGCGCATCGATAAAGGGCAGGCGGTCTATGCCGGTTTCGCCCCATTCAGCGAGCGCAAGCAAAAGGCCGTCGAGATTGGCGCTGAGAATCTCCGGCGCCGGTTCGGCGGCGAGGCCCCGCGTACCCTCCTCATCCCAAAGCCGATAGCAGACGCCAGGTCCAAGGCGCCCGGCGCGGCCGCGTCGCTGATCGACGCTCGCCCGGCTTGCGCGGCGCGTGACGAGGCTGGCGCCGCCTTCGGGCGCATATTCGGCGACGCGAGCCAGGCCTGAATCGACAACGGCGCCGACGCCTTCGATCGTCAGGGAGCTTTCCGCGATGTCGGTCGCGATGACGATCTTGCGCTTGCCTGGCGGCGCTGGCGCAACTGCGAGATCCTGCTCCGCGGGCGCCAGCGCGCCGTAAAGCGGGGCGACGATGATGTCATCGCCCAAGTCCTGCAGTCGCTCCGCCGCGCGCAGGATCTCCCTCATGCCAGGAAGGAAGACGAGGACTGAGCTCTGCTGGTCACGCAATGCGCGCCGGGCGGCGCGGGCGGCCTGGTCTTCGATATAATCGGAGGATTTGCCGAGATAGATCGTCTCGACGGGAAAAGCGCGCCCCTCGCTCTCGACGACGCGTGCGCCCAAAGCCCCCGCAAGCCGCGCGACATCAAGCGTCGCCGACATCAGAACGAGACGGAGATCTTCGCGAAGGCCGCTTTGCGCGTCGCGGGCGAGCGCAAGGCCGAGATCGGCGGCGAGCGAGCGCTCGTGAAATTCGTCGAAAAGGACCGCGCCCGTGTCCGGCAGATCCGGCTCGTTCAGAATGCGCCGGGTGAAGAGGCCGTCGGTCACGACTTCAATGCGGGTTTTTGCGCTGACGCGGCGATCGACGCGCGTTGCAAGGCCGATCGTCTCGCCTGTGCGCTCGCCGAGAGCCGCCGCCATGCGCTCGGCCGCCATGCGCGCTGCGATCCGC
Organism: Parvularcula sp.; assembly: GCA_003506635.1. Taxonomy (GTDB): domain Bacteria; phylum Pseudomonadota; class Alphaproteobacteria; order Caulobacterales; family Parvularculaceae; genus Amphiplicatus. The sequence goes on along the minus strand of DNZB01000379.1, from coordinate 7,681 downwards.
CGCGGCTCCAGCATGATGATGCGCCGCCCGTCGAGCCAGTCTTCGTCAAGAAGCGCCAGAGGAACCTGTGTCGTCTTGCCGGCGCCCGGCGGCGCGGCAAGGACGAGGCGCGTATCAGCGGCGAGCGCCGACTTGATGCGCGGCAGCGCTTCGTCGATCGGCAGCGGCGCGCGCATCGTCGGTCAGGCGTCGGAGCGCGCGGGCATGCTTTCCGCCGCCGTACGCGCCGCGCAGGATTGATCAAACAGCAGCGATTCAATGAAGGTGCGCATGTCGTGAATGTCTCTCACTTCGGCCGTCGCCGCATGGGTGCGCCCTGGACCTGCGACGATCATGAAGGCCGCGCCGCAATGATTGCCGCCGCGCCCGGTGTCAAGATGGGCGTCAAGCCGCCCGATCGCGGGCGACGAGATCGCGTGCGCGGGTTCGTCCGGCGCATAGTCGATAATGAGATCGGGGAGATATTCCGCGCGCTCGCCCGGATAAAGGTCGCGCGCATCGTAAATGGCGCGGACGAGCGGCCCGCCGCTGTCGGGCAGCCTGATTTCGCAGAGCCGCTCCTTCAGCCACGTCACGAACCCCGGAACTTCATCGCGATCAAGACATCCCTGGCGTTCGCGGCCCTTTATGTTCAGGCGGAGATAGCCTTCGCCGCCTGAGGCATAACGGAAGACCGGCGTTCGCGACCAGTCGGCGCCACCCGTGAGGGCGCGGTTGACGACCCAGTCCTGCACATGTTCCCCGAGCAAATAGGCGAGCGAATACTGAATGTGCGCCGGCACGGCGGCGCGCAGGCGCGCCATCAGATTCTCGGGTCTTGCAGGCGCGGGCGCGCCCTCGCGATGCGCGACCCACGCTCCAGACAGCCGCGCCAACAACGGTGCAAGGAAATGGTCCTGCGCGCGGTTCGGCTCCATGCCGTGCAGCGAGAAGAAGATTACGGTCGTATTCGCGTCCGCCGCGCCCTCAAGGATACGGCCAAGCGCGCGGTCTTGCGCCTCATAGACGGCGAGGAGCGCGTCCGGGTCCGCCTCCGATCCGAAATCGCCCCCGACAACGAGAAGATTATGGCCGGCGCGATGGATTTCGTAAAAGGCGGTAAGGAAGAAGCGCCAGTCCTCGCGCGCCATCAGCCACAGCGCCGCTTCCGCTTTCGCCTCAATCGACCGAATAAGATCATCGCGGATGCGCCGGCTCTGCGCCAGCGTCTTGGGCACCGGCACTTCCTTGCCGATCGGGCGGCGACCAAAGCGTCGGCGCAGTTCGGCGAGAAGGGCGGGGTCGCTGGCGCTCGCCGCGCCGCTCGACTGGTAGCTCCAGTTGATAATCTCCGTATGCGGAGCGCTGGCCGCGTCGTTCGGCGTGCCGGGGTCGAAGGCGACCGTCTTGACGCCGCGCCGGGCGAGGTCATGCCAGAACGGCTCGACCGGCAGGCGCGCGCGCCAGTCCGGCGATGAAACGCGCGAGAACGCCATCGCCTCCTGATCCCACTGAAACGGGTAGTAATGGCCGTGCGCGCCCGGCTGGGCGCCGGTCGCAAACGACACCCAGACGCTGGCGGTCAGCCGATCGGCGGGGCTCGTGAGTTCTTTCAGCGCCCCATCAGCCGTAAGCAAGGTCCTAAGCGCCGGCAGCCGGCCGAGATGGGCGCGCGCGAAGTCGAGACTCATGGAATCGACGCAAATCGCGAGGACGCGCGCGTCGCCGTTAACTTTCACCGTCTTGCTCATTTGGGCTTGTGTCCGCGCCGGCTTCGCGCCTCTTATTGCAAGACTGCGACCTCGCGTCCTATATCGGAACATCAGCCAGAAAGCGACCGCTAAGGGCCAGTGCGGCGAATGTCCATGAAAGTCGTTCTGAAACTCGCTATCGCCGCGGTCATCCTCGGCCTTATCGCGCTGAGGGTCGATTTCTCCGCCGCGTTCCAGCTGATCGGCGAGGCGAACTTTTTCTGGTTCGGAGCGGCGATCGCAATCAGCCTTGTCATCATCATCGCCGACGCCGCGTTCTGGTCTTCCGCCATGGGCGCGGTCGGGCTGTCGCTGACCTTCCGGTCGGCGCTTTTGTTCGGCGTCGCGGGCTGGTTTTTCATTAATGTCGCGCCGTCGACAGTCGGCGCCGATCTTTTCCGCGCAGCGCAGATGCGCGCGGCCGGGGCGACGACCGAGCGTGCAATCCGGCTGGTCTCGGCCGCGCGGCTAATGTCATTCGCGTCGCTGATCGCCGTGATTGGCGTGGGTCTCCCCTTCGCCTTCAAGGCGTTTGAGAGCGCCGGCGACCGCATCGCGCTCGGCGTCATCTTCGCGGCGGCGGCCGCGGCCTTCGCCGGGCTCGTGGTTTTTGGGCCGCGGCTTGCCGATACGGCGCTGGCGCGAAACGCGAAGCCCGTGCTCTTCGCGGGATTGCTGGCGTCGGATCTGCGGACTTTGTTGATGAAAACGCCGGCGAACGGTTGGCTGTTCTTGACCGTTCAGCATCTATGCCGCATTGCGGGCGTTGTATTCGCCGCGCGCGCGGTTGGCGTCGAGGCTGACTTGCCCGCATTCTTCGCGCTTGTCCCGGCGGCGTTTCTCGCCGCCATGGCGCCGATCACCATCGGGGGCTGGGGCGTCAGGGAAGCGAGCTTTGTCTATTTCCTCGGCGTCGCCGGGGTCGATGCGCATGCAGCGCTGGCGACGTCGATTCTGTTCGGGCTGACGCGCATTCTGATCGGACTTGCGGGGGGGCTTGTCTGGCTCGCGGCGCGGTCGGATCGGTTCAAGATCGCCATCGACACGCCAGGACCCGGCGATGGCGAGGTCAGAACCAAAGCCTGAGGCCGGCGACGAAAGAGACCGCGCCGATATCTTCGCCCCCGGCCCGCTCAAGGTCCGCTGTCTCACCGATCGCGCGCTCCCAGTTGACGCCGGCATAGGGCGCGAACCGGCGGCTGATTTCGTAGCGCAGGCGAACGCCGAATTCGGCAGTCGAAAGGCCCGAGCCGACGCCGATTTCAGCGACCTCCTGCACTGCGAAGTTGAGCTCTGTCCGCGGCTGCACGATCAGGCGCTGGGTTAGGAGGAGGTCGTATTCCGACTCGAAACGCGCCGACACATCGCCGGCGCCGCTGACGAAAATAGCAGCGTCGATTTCAAACCAATAGGGCGCAAGCCCCTGTACGCCGATGACCCCGAAGGTTCGGTCGGCGCCGCGCACGAAGTCATGGCGTACGCCTGCTTGCAGGTCGAAAAGCCGCGTGATCGGCCTCGACCACAGCGCCTGCAGCTCGGCTTCGTTAAAACGTCTAGCGTTGAAATCCCGCACGACTTCGGATTTCAGCCAAAGTTTGTTGCTGTCTGCGCCCCACCAGCCCTGACCGTCGAAAAGCAAGGCGGGCGCGCCGTCATTCGTCTGGTATTCAAGCCGCTCGGCGAGCATGAACCAGTTGGTTCCGGCGCCGTGCTCGTTCCTCAGCACGGCGCGCGCCTGCGCCATCGCCCCGCGGTCGAAAAAGGCATCCGCCTGCGCGCCGGGCTCTTGCGCAGCGGCTTCGCCCGCAATTGCCAACAGCGCCCCGCTAAATATTATCGCCCCGGCCAGCCGCATCAATGATGGCCTTCGTGACTTTGCGGAGCGGGCCGCACGGCGTCCCTGATCGCATCCGGCGCGCGCGGCAACACCGAAAAGACCTGCATCATCCCGGCGTGCATGTGGAAGAGAAGGTGGCAATGAAAGGCCCAGTCGCCGACGGCGTCCGCAGTCATGTCAAATGACAGCTTCTCGCCGGGTTTGACGTTCACCGTGTTCTTGCGCGGCTTGTGATCGCTGTCGTCAACGACAAGTTCGAAGAACATGCCATGCAGGTGGATTGGATGCGTCATCATGGTGTCGTTGACGAGCGTGACGCGCACGCGCTCGCCCTCCTGGAACAGGATCGGCTTGTCGACGTGTGAGAACTTCACCCCGTCAAACGACCACATGTAGCGTTCCATGTTGCCGGTGAGGTGGATTTCAATTTCCCGCTCCGGCGCGCGGGCGTCGGGATTGGGCGAAAGGCTTCGAAGCTGCGAATATCGCAACGCGCGGTGTGGCGCGCTCTCTAGGCCGAGCCCCGGTTCGTCAAGGCGGTTTGTCGGCTCCGTCGCGACCATGTCGACGCCCACGCCCTGCTTGTGGTCGTGCCGCTGCGGCGCGGCGGTCATCGCGCCATGATCCATTGACCCGTGATCCGCGGCGCCATGGTCCATGCCCATGTCGCGATGGGTGAGAATCGGCCGTGCGCGAAGGGGCGGGGCGATCGCAACAAGGCCTGCTTCTGGGGCGAGCGTGGCGACGGCCTGGCCTGAGCGGTCGATCGATTCCGCGACCAGAGCATAGACCTGCGCCTTTTCAGGCCTGACGACCACGTCATAAGTCTCCGCGGCGCCGATCTGGATTTCATCCGTCTCGACCGGCCGGACATATTGACCATCCGCCGCGACGACCGTCATCGGCAGGCCGGGAATGCGAAAGTTGAAAATCGTCATCGCCGCGGCGTTGATGATGCGAAGGCGCACGCGTTCGCCTGCATTGAAGAGCGCGGTCCAGTTATCCGCCGTGGCGTGGCCATTGATGAGGTAGGAGAAGGCAGCGCCGGTCACATCGGCGATGTCGGTCGCCGACATCCGCATGCGGCCCCACGCGCCGCGATCCGCGATCGTGGCATTAAGGCCGTCCTTGCGCGCATCTTGCACAAAGTCGGCGATCGTACGCCGTTGGAAATTATAGACTTCGCTGCTTTTCTTGAGGCGCGCGAAAACCTTGTGCGGGTGTTCGAACGACCAGTCGGAGAGCACAAGGAGATGTTCACGATCGGCCGCGACCGGGTCGGCGCCGGCGGGATCAATCACGAGCGGCCCCAAAAGCCCCATCGGCTCCTGAAAGCCGGAATGGGAGTGGTACCAGTAGGTGCCGCTCTGCCGGACAGGAAAGCGATATTCAAACGTCTCGCCAGGCTTGATCCCGGGGAACGAAACGCCTGGCACGCCGTCCATCGTGAAAGGCAGGAGAAGCCCGTGCCAGTGGATCGAGGTGTCTTCGTCGATCGTATTCCGCACCCGGAGCGTCACGGTCTCGCCCTCGCGCATCCGGAGGAGCGGGCCCGGCAATGTGCCGTTGACGGCGATCGCGTGGCCCGACCGACCGCCGATCGTCACCGCGGCGTGGCCGACGGTCAGGTCAAATTCGTCGGCTGCAAGCTTGAAAATTCCGCGATTGCCTGCGCCGCCGCTCTTCGCCCATGCGGGCAGGAGCCCCGCGCCAAGCGAAAGGCCAGCGCCAGCATAAAGAACCCTGCGGCGGGAAATCATATGTGCGCCCTATACGCTTCGCGGCGTCAAAGATGCCCGCGATGATCGGCTTCTACTTTCGACCCTTGGCCCCCGCGCGCGCCAACGGGGGAGGCTTCACCCTCGGCGGCGGCGTTTGAATGACCCATTGCGAAATTCCTGAAGGCGAACGGCCCGGTTGACGGCGACTTCCGTGCGCCGTAAGTATACCCTATCAGGGTATCAGTCAAATGGATGAATGCTGCAAGAAGCCGGTCGTCACGCGCTTGCGCCGCATCGAAGGACAGGTCCGCGGCGTCGCCGCGATGGTCGAAAACGGGCGCTATTGCATCGACATCCTGACGCAGGTGCAAGCCGTCAAAGCAGCGCTCGGGAAGGTCGAGGACGAACTCCTCAAGAACCATGCGGCGCATTGCGTCGAAGAAGCGATCAGCGACGGGAACGAAACGGCGCAGCGGCAAAAATTCAACGAACTCGTTGAGCTGTTCGGCCGGTACCGGGCCTGACGCGTTGTCCGCGATCAACAAGCGCCGGGCTGGTGTTGCGGAGATTTTGCGGGCCATGGACGTGGTCGCCGCAGCCCGGAAACGCGGCGTTCACGGGCCGATCAAGCGCTAGCTGCGCCGCCGTCTCGGCCGCTATAACTCGGGGGTCAGAAGAAAATCCCGCTATTTGACGGACGACTAATCCGGGCAAGGACTACCCCGCCAGCCCGATCTCCTGCAGCCGCTGCTTCAGGAAATCGCCCGCCGTGATTGGCGGATATTTCGCGCCTGCGCCCTTGCAGCTCGGGATGCATTCCAGCGTCGCCGCGGAATGCGGGTGCATGAAGAATGGCATTGAATAGCGCGAGACGTTCGGGCCCTTTGGGTTGACGACGCGGTGCGTCGTAGCCGGTATGACGTCATTGGTCGCGCGGGCCAGCATGTCGCCGGCGTCGACGATCAGATTGTCCGGGTCCGTCTCAACGGCCAGCCATTCTCCGTCGCGGTCGAGAAGTTCAAGACCGCCGCCCTCCGCTGCGACAAGGATGGTGATGAGATTGATGTCCTCATGTGCGGCGGCGCGCACCGCGTTCGGATCGGCGTCCGCCGGCACCGGCGGATAATGGAGAAGGCGCAGGATCGAGTTGCCGTTTGTCGCCATCTTGCGAAAATAATCATCGGGAACGTCCAGCGAGGGCGCGAGCGCTTCGAGCATCGCAAATCCTGCTTCCTCCAGCGCTTCATAGAGCTGTAGAAAAGTTGACCGGAACTCCGGCGGATTTTCCGGCCACAGGTTCGGCGGATAAACGTCACGCAGCGGCGAGGCGCGCGAGAATTCCCGCCCGACATGCCAGAATTCCTTGAGGTCGCTGACCGCGTGTCCCTTCGCATGCTCGCGGCCGAAAGGAGTGTAGCCCCGTTGGCCGTCGGGGCCGGCGGCGTATTTCAGTTTTTCCTCAACGGGCAAGGCGAAGAAGGCGCGCGACAGGTCATAGGCGCGCCGCAACAGGTCGCGGCTGACAGCGTGGTCTTTAAGGATGATGAAGCCAAAATACTGGAATCCCTCCATCAGCGCGTCGATGACGCCCTTGCGCTGGCGTGCGTCGCCTTGCGTGAACGCCCTGAGGCTGATTTCCGGAACGGTGTCGAATTTTCTCGCCATAAGGGCCTCTTCCTGCGGGGCGCCTTGCCCGTCAAGGCCCCCGAATAGCGCTTCCTTAACCAAACCGCGAGCAACCTTGCGGCCGGGCGGAAATGCGAGTTATGGGCCTTAAACTTTCCCTCAAACCGGGCGAGAAAATCGCCATCAACGGGGCCGTGATCGTCAACGGCGACCGGCGCGCGGAATTCGCGGTCGAGAATCAGGCGCATATTCTGCGCGAACGCGATATCCTTAAGTCTGAGGAAGCGACAAGCCCCGCCCGCCGCATCTATTTGCCCGTCATGATGATGGCGCTCGACCCTGACGCGCGCCGCTCAATGTTTCCGGAATTCGAGCAGCGCCTCACCGAATTCGCCGGCGCGATCACCGACCCCGGCGCCTTGTCGCTGTGCCTCAAAATCTCCGCCGCTGTCGCCAATGGCGCTTATTACCGCGCCTTGAACGGCTGCCGCGCGCTCATCGAGTTTGAAACCGAAAGACTGTCTCATGTCGCATGACGCCTATGCCCGCGCGCAAAAAACGACCGCGCACCCGCGCGATGCGGAATACAAGGCCTTCACCGAGGCGACCCGCAAGCTGATGACGGTTGCGAAAGAGGGCCGTGACGACCTCAAACAGCTGATCGAGGCGGTGCATTTAAATCGCTCGCTGTGGACGACGCTTGCAAGCGACTGCGCGGACGCAAGGAACCAGCTGCCGTCGGAGACCCGCGCGCTCATCATCTCGCT
>DNZB01000079.1:26044-27959 GCA_003506635.1 Parvularcula sp. | reverse complement strand
CCGGGATGCCGTCGACCGCCGTGTATTTCGTCTCTCCGCGCCGGATCGCCGCGATCGCCGCTTCTTTCACATGCTCCGGCGTGTCGAAATCGGGCTCGCCGGCGGAAAGGCTGATGATGTCGCGGCCCTTCGCTTTCAACTCGCGCGCCAGCTGGGTGATGGCGAGGGTCGGCGACGGCGCGATCCGTTCAAGCGCGCGGGACTGCTGAAAGGCGGTCATGGAAGATGCTTTCAAAGGGCGAAACCCTTTAACGGCATGCGTCGCTTGCTTGAAGAGGGCGCGGCCCTTGCCTAAAGCGCCGGACGAAAAAGTGGAATCACCGGTTTATCCAAACACGGCGCGCCGACGATCAAACTGCGGCTTCGGGCGTTTCCGATTAAGCGCCTGAAGCTGTAGCGTCTCGCTATTCATAGGGAGCGGCTGAAATGAGCGTCCTTAAGGGGCTTCGCGTCGTCGAGTTCGAGGGGCTGGGACCCGGGCCTTTTTGCGGCATGCTTTTCGCCGATCTGGGCGCTGACGTCATTTTGGTCGCGCGGGCGGGTGCGACGGCCGGCGGCGCGCTCTTCAATCGCGGCAAGCGCATGATCGCCCTCGACCTCAAAAACCCGAAGCACGTCGCGGCTGCGATTCGCATCGCGGCGACGGCGGACGCGACCATCGAGGGGCTGCGCCCTGGCGTGATGGAGCGGCTTGGCCTCGGGCCCGAGGCGTTGATGAGCGCAAATCCGCGTCTCGTTTACGGGCGCATCACCGGATGGGGGCAGAGCGGTCCTCTCGCGCATGCCGCCGGACACGACATCAACTATGTCAGCCTTGCGGGCGCTGCGTGGTACGCCGGGCAGGCGGGCGCCGCGCCCGTTCCGCCGCCGACGATGGTCGGGGATATCGGCGGGGGCGCGCTTTACCTCGCCATCGGCGTCCTCGCCGGGGTGTTGAGGGCGCGCGAGACCGGCAAGGGCGCCGTCGTCGACGCCGCGATCGTCGACGGCGCGGCGCATATGCTCGGCCTTCTCATGAGCCTTCGCGCCGCAGGCGGCTATCCGGACGAACGCGGCCGCTCGATGATCGACGGCGCCGACTTTTATGACGTCTATCAGTGCGCGGACGGACGATGGATTTCGATCGGGCCGCTTGAGCCGAAATTCTATGCGCTGTTGATCGAAAGGCTCGGTCTTCACGGCGATGAGCGATTTTCGGCGCAGTTCGACCAGTCGCGCTGGCCGGCGCGCAAAGCCGCGCTAAAGGCGCTGTTTGCGGAGCGCCCGAGCGACCATTGGCGCGCGCTGCTTGAAGGGACGGATGTCTGCTTCGCGCCAGTGCTGACGCCGGCCGAAGCGCGCGAGCATCCGCACCTCAAGGCGCGCGCCGTCTGGCGCGAAATCGGCGGCGCCTTGCAGGCCGCGCCCGCGCCCCGCTTCGACGGCGAAACGCCGGCCGACCCACGGGCCGTGGACACGGACATCGCAGCCGCGGACGCGATCCTGAAAGATGCGGGCCTGACGCGCGCGGACCTTGGCGAATGATGCAAGGGGCGCGGCGCGAAGATCAGCGCTTGCCGATCGGCGCGTAATCCCGCCTTGCCGCGCCGGTGTAGATCTGCCGCGGGCGGCCGATCTTCTGGCTGTCGTCCTCGATCATCTCCGACCATTGCGCGATCCAGCCGACCGTGCGGGCGAGCGAGAAAAGGACGGTGAACATCGTCGTCGGGAAGCCGAGCGCCTTCAGCGTGATGCCCGAATAAAAGTCGATGTTCGGATAAAGCTTCTTTTCGATGAAGTAGCTGTCAGAGAGCGCGATGCGCTCAAGCTCCTTCGCCACCTCGAACAGCGGATCGTCCTTGATTCCAAGCTCATTCAGCACTTCGTGACAGGCTTTTTGCATGACCTTCGCGCGCGGGTCGTAGTTCTTGTAGAC
>DNZB01000079.1:17591-25778 GCA_003506635.1 Parvularcula sp. | reverse complement strand
TGGCCGAAGCCCATCAGGCGGAACGGGTCGTTCTTGTCCTTGGCGCGCGCGATGTATTCGGGAATGCGCTCCGGGTCGCCGATCTCGATCAGCATGTTGAGCGCGGCTTCGTTCGCGCCGCCATGCGCCGGTCCCCAGAGCGAGGCGATGCCGGCTGCTATGCAGGCGAAGGGATTGGCGCCGGACGAGCCCGCGAGCCTTACCGTCGAGGTTGAGGCGTTCTGCTCATGGTCCATGTGCAAGATGAAAATCTTGTCGAGCGCATCGGCGAGCACCTTGTTGACCTTGTAGTCCTCCGCCGGCACCGCAAAGCACATCCGCATGAAATTCTCGGTGTAGTCGAGGTTGTTCTGCGGGAAGATGAAGGGCTGGCCGATCGAGTACTTATAGGCCATCGCAGCAAGCGTCGGCATCTTCGCGATCATGCGGTGGCTGGCGATCTCCCGCTGCTTCGGGTCGTTGATGTCGGTCGAGTCGTGATAGAACGCGGCGAGCGCGCCGACGACGCCGACCATGATCGCCATCGGGTGCGCGTCGCGGCGGAACCCGTTGTAAAAATTCTTCAGCTGCTCGTGCACCATCGTGTGCATGGTGATGTCGTGATTGAACTGCTTCGACTGTTTCACTGTCGGCAGCTCGCCGTGGAGGAGCAAGTACGCTGCCTCAAGGAAGTGCGACTGTTCGGCGAGTTGTTCGATCGGCACGCCGCGATAGAGGAGGACGCCTTCCTCGCCGTCGATGAAGGTGATTTTCGACTCGCAGCTCGCTGTCGAGGTGAAGCCGGGGTCGAAGGTGAAAAGGTCCGTATCCGCATAGAATTTGCGGAAATCGACCACCCTCGGCCCATGGGTGCCGCTGAAGACAGGGAGGTCCGTCTTCTTCCCCTCATAGGTCAAGGTCATTGTGCCGGCGGGTTTCAGCGTGCTGTCCATCGGAACCTCTTATTGCATTGCGGCAAGGAATTGTGCGGCGCGATCATAGAAGGAAACGCGCCCGTTTCCAGACAAGGGGGCTCAACTTAAGGTTGCAGTCTCAAGGCGCAAGTTGCAGGGGTAACGTGTTGTTTTCATTAACGCGCCGCGTCCTGAAGCCGGCCAAGCGATTCGGCCCTGCCGAGTGCATGGAGAACTTCCCCCAGCGACGGCGCCGGGCAGCCCGCGGTCAGCGCCGCGCGAACCGCCGGGCCGATCGCGCCGAAATCGACCCGCGCCGCCGCTGCGGCGGCTTTCAGCGCCTCTTCCAGCGCCGGCGGCGAGGCGAAATCCGCCTGATCGAGACTCCTCGCCACGGCGCCGACCAGCGCTCGCGCGCCGTCCTTTTCAATGGCCCGGGCCGCTTTTCCGGAAAGGTCGAGCGGTCGTTTTAGGAACAGGAACGCGCCGGCGCCCGGTACCTTTTCAAGCGTCGTTGCGCGCTCTTTAAGGCTCGGCGCCGCGCGGCGCAGGGTGTCGCGCATGGCGGCGTCGATCGAAACGCCGGCCTTCTCAAAGAAAGGAACAGCAAGATCGACGAACCGCTCGGCGCTGAGCGCTTTCATGTAATGGGCGTTGATCGATTCGAGCTTGGCGAGATCGAGCCGCGACGGCGCCTTGTTGATGCCGGCGACGTCGAACCATTCAAGCGCGCGATCGCGCGGGATTATTTCATCGTCGCCATGCGACCAGCCGAGGCGAAGAAGGTAATTGCAAAGCCCCTCGGGCAGGAATCCGAGGTCGCGATAAGCCTCGACGCCCAGCGCGCCATGGCGCTTGGACAGTTTCGCGCCGTCCGGCCCATGAATGAGCGGCACATGGCTAAAGGACGGCGTGGGCCAGCCCATCGCCTCGTAAATCTGCTGCTGGCGCGCCGCGTTGTTGAGGTGGTCGTCGCCGCGGATGACATGCGTGACGCCCATGTCGCGATCGTCGACGACGACGGCGAGGTTATAGGTCGGCGCGCCGTCGCTGCGCAGGATGATGAGGTCGTCAAGGGCGCTGTTCGGAAAGGTCACGTCGCCCTGCACCGCGTCGCGGACGAGCGTTTGGCCCTCGCGCGGGGCCTTGAAGCGGATCGTATACGGACGATCAGGCGCGGAAGCGGCGTCGGCCTCGCGCCAGGGGCTTTCAAAGCGCCGCTTCTCCCGGATCGAGGCCTCGCGCGCCGCCTCGATCTCGGCCGCCGTCATGTAGCAGCGATAAGCGCCGCCGCGTTCGACGAGCGCTTGGGCGATCTCCGCATGCCGGTCGCGCCGCGCAAATTGCGATATCGGCGGCTCGTCCCAGTCAAGGCCGAGCCAGGTGAGCCCGTCGATGATCGCGTCGACGGCCGCCTCATTATGGCGCGCGCGGTCGGTGTCTTCGATTCGCAGCAGAAACCGTCCCCCGCGCCCGCGCGCATAAAGCCAGTTGAAGAGCGCGGTGCGCGCCCCGCCGATATGGAGAAATCCGGTGGGCGAGGGGGCGAAACGCGTGACGACATTTGATGGCATGGTTGCGGGGTCTTGAGGATTGCGCTCTTGTAGCGGTGCGAGAAGGCGGCCCGCCGATTAGCACAGCCGTCCGCGGGGGCCTATGGCCGACATCGCAAGAGAACGGGCCGGCGCGGCCACGATCGCCGTCCCCGACTGGCGCGCATTTGTCGTGACGGCGGCGGCTTTTCTGAAACAATCAGCGGCGCGCGACGCGGCGCGGCTTGGACTTTGGGCGCCGGTCGCGCTGGGCGCCGGCGCCGCCTTTTATCTGGGGCTTCGGTCGGAACCCCCCGCCCTGGCGGCGCCTGCCGCGCTCGCGGCGTCGCTGGCCGCCGCGCTTCGCTTTCCGGCATATCGCCCCGTCTTGCTCGCGATCGCTTTTCTTGCGCTTGGCTTTTCCGCAGCCGACTGGCGCGCTGGCGCCGTCGACGCGCCGACGCTCAAGCGCGAGATCGGATTCGCCAGGATCGAAGGTCGCCTGATCGCGGTCGAGGAGTCCGCAAACCTCCGCCGGCTGACGATCGCCGTCGATCGCATCGAAGGAGTCGCGCCGGCGCAAACGCCCGCGCGCGTTCGGCTGTCCTGGCGCGGCGAAGTGTTCGAGGCGCTTCCCGGACAGCGCATCGCCCTGACGGGCGGTTTGTCGCCGCCGCCGCAGCCGGCGGCGCCGGGCGGCTATGACTTCGCGCGTCATCTCTATTTTCTTCGCATCGGCGCCGTAGGCATCGCCTATTCGGCGCCGGCGACGATCTTGGAGGCGAACCCGCCGTTGGCTGCGAAAATCTCCGGCGCGATCGAACGCGCGCGTTTGCGCCTTTCTCGGCGGATCATCGCCGCGGCGCCCGGCGACGCCGGGGCGATCACCGCCGCGGTCGTCACGGGCAAGCGCGAAGCGATCAGCGACGAGGCCGAGGCGATTTTTCGCGACTCCGGCCTTACGCATCTCCTGTCGATCTCCGGCCTGCATCTCGGTCTTGCGACCGGCATCATCTTTTTCACCTTGCGCGCAGGGCTCGCTCTCATCGAACCGGTCGCGCTGCGCTATCCGATCAAGAAATGGGCGGCTGCGGCGGCGATCTTCTCGGGCGCGGCCTACCTGGCGATCTCGGGCCTCGCCTGGCCGGCGCAGCGCTCGTTCCTGATGACGGCGATTGTCTATGCCGCGATCCTTTTTGACCGGCGCGCGCTCTCCCTCCGCAATGTCGCGATCGCCGCCTTCATCATCATGCTCATCGCGCCGGAGGCGATCGCCAACCCCGGTTTTCAACTGTCGTTCGCGGCGGTCACGGCGCTGATCGCCTTTTACGAATGGGCCTCGGCGCGCGCCGACCCGATGCGAAGCTTTTCGATCGCCGCACGGGCCGGCCGTTACGCCGGGGGCGTCGTCGCGACGGATGTCATCTCGTCGCTGGCGACGGCGCCGTTCAGCCTTTTTCATTTCAATCGCGCCGCGAATTTCGGACTGATCGCCAATTCGGCGTCGATTCCGCTGATGGGATTTTGGGTGATGCCGGTCGCCATCCTTGCGCTGATCGCGATGCCGTTCGGCCTTGACGGGCCGCTGTGGCGGCTTGCGGCGGGCGGCATCGAGGCGATGCTTTCGCTCGGCCGCTGGACGGCGGGATTGCCGGGCGCCGTTACGGTATTTCCGAAGTGGCCCGCCGCGGTTCTGCCGGCGTTCGCCGTCGGCGGCTTATGGCTCTGCCTGATGACGGGGCCGTGGCGGCTTATAGGCTTTGCCGCGGCGCCGATCGCGTTCTTGATGATCGCCTTGTCGCGCGCGCCGGACATTTATGTCAGCGCTTCGGGCGAAAATGCGGGCGCCGTGCTTCGCGGCGACGAACCGGCGCTGGCGATCTTCGACGGCCGCAAGGATCGGTTTGCGGCGGAGGTTTTTCTCGAACAGGCGGGTTTTGACGCGCGCCGGCAGGTTCCGGTTCCCATGCGGCGACTTGGGCTCTGCGATGAACTCGGCTGCGTCGTTTCGGCCCGCGGCGCCCGGATCGCGTTCACCGGCCGGCGTGAATCGCTTGACGACGATTGCGCGCGCGCGGCGCTCGTCGTCGCGCTCTTTCCGGTCGCTGACGTCGAACGCGATGGGTGCGCGGCGTCGCTGATCGACCGGCGCGACGTCTGGAACGAGGGCGCGCACGCCGCGCGGATCGATCAGCGACGCATTCGCATCGAGAGCGTAAGAGACTTACGCGGCGAAAGGCCGTGGACGGACTATTAGCGCGCCGGGCGGAAAAGTGGAATCGCCGGTTTTTCGTAACCCGGCGCGACCACGAAAATTCCATCGGGCGATCCACATTGATCGCCCGACGATCTAGGGCGCGAGGCGCAAGAGCGGTCGCCGGCTTCGTGCAAATTGCGGCGGCGATAGGGCGACCGGCGCGGGATCGGTCGTGCCCGACAGTTGTGATTCAAGTAAGCGCCAGCCGGCGAATCGGAAAAGGGCGGCGCTTTCGCTCAAAGACAAGTCAGGGGCGAGCGCCAGCGCGTCAAAACGCCAGATAAACCGGGTCGCCGCGGCGGGGGCGTTTTTCGGCTTCGGCGGTGCGGCGCGCCTCAACCGCCTTGGCGCTTTCGGCGCGCTTTTTCTCGTCGTCGCACGGTTCGGCGCGCGCGGCGGCGCCGCGCGGGGGCTCAGACCCTGCGATCGGGGTCGTCTTTGCGGTGGTCTTGAAGCCGATCAGCGCGGCGACAGCCTCAATGATTGACGCGCCGTCGCTGGTTGTCGAGGCAGATTCGCCTCTCGCGCCTTCAACGCGGCTTGCGCCGAAAGTCGGGCGCGCGTTGGCGGCGGTCGCCGCGAGGATTGCGGCGGCAGACGCGGCGGCGACAAAGACGAACTTGCGCATAGGGTTTCTCCCGCATCGCTTATGGCCCGGCTTCGCCCCGCGTGACAAGTGTAACGCGGCCGGTTTGCGACGAATCGAGTTTTTCGCGCGACCGCCCGCTATCCGGCGAGGGTCAGGCGAGGGCTTCCATCGGGTCCGTGAAGGGAATCCCCAGCGCCTCGGCGACGGCCTTGTGGGTAACCGCGCCCTTGTGGACGTTTAGGCCGTTCCGAAGGTGCTTGTTCCGGCGGAGCGCCCCGATCCCTTCGTCGGCGAGCTGCAGCCCATAGGCGAGGGTGGCGTTGTTGAGGGCATGCGAGGAGGTCAGCGGCACCGCGCCCGGCATGTTGGCGACGCAGTAATGGACGACATCATCAACGACATAGGTCGGCTCGGCGTGAGTGGTCGGCCGCGAGGTTTCGAAGCAGCCGCCCTGGTCGATCGACACATCGACTAGCACCGCGCCCGGCTTCATGTTCTTCAGCATCGCGCGCGTGACAAGCTTGGGCGCTGCGGCGCCTGGAATAAGAACCGCGCCGACGATGACGTCCGCCGCGTCGGTCTCCTCTGCGAGCGCTTCAAAGGTCGAATAGCGGGTCTTCACCCGGCCGCCGAAAATATCGTCGAGATAGGCAAGGCGGCGCAGATTGCGGTCAAGAATCGTCACGTCCGCGCCGAGGCCGATCGCCATTTTCGCCGAATGCGTGCCGACGACGCCGCCGCCGATGACCAGCACCTTCGCGGGAAGAACGCCCGGAACGCCGCCCATCAACAGGCCGCGCCCGCCTTGCGGCGCTGTCAGCGAATACGCCGCCGCCTGAATGGCGAGGCGCCCGGCGACTTCGCTCATCGGCGCGAGAAGGGGAAGGCCGCCATGATCGTCGGTCACCGTCTCATACGCGACGCCGGTGACGCGCGCCTTCAACAGGCCCTTCGTCTGTTCTGGGTCGGGGGCGAGATGGAGATAGGTGTAAAGGATCTGTCCTTCGCGCAGCTGCGCATATTCCGCAGGCTGAGGTTCCTTCACCTTCACGATCATGTCGTTTTCGGCGAAGATCGTTTGCGCGTCGGGCGCGATCGTCGCGCCCGCGGCGCGGTAGGCGTCGTCGCTTGCCTTGACGCCGGCGCCGGCGTTCGACTGCACCATCACCTTGTGGCCATGCGCGACATATTCGCGGACGGCGCCCGGCGTCATGCCGACCCGAAACTCGTTATTCTTGATTTCCTTCGGAACGCCGACGCGCATTTTGTCCTCCCGGTGAGCGATGTCGCGCCGCTCTAGCAGATTATTGCGGGAGGAGAGAAGGGGAGGGCGCTCTGCGACGGGCGACAAGGCGGCATTCCGCCGCCGGTCGCCCGCCTTTAATTCCGGTACTCTTGCAGCGGCGTCACCGTCAGCGCGCCCGCGCGCATCGCCTCGATGGCGCGCACCGTCGAGCGCGCGCCGGTGGCGGTGGTGATGCAGGGGATTTTCTGCGACAGCGCGGTCGTCCGGATCGAGCGGCTGTCCTTCACGGACTGCGCTCCTTCGGTCGTGTTGAAGACCATCTGCACGTCGCCGTTTTTCAGCGCATCGACGATATGCGGGCGCCCTTCGAGGACCTTGTTGACGCGCTTCACGTCAAGGTCGTGCTGGCGGAAAAACGCGGCGGTGCCTTCGGTCGCGATGATGGTGAAGCCCATAGTGAGGAGGCGCCGCGCCGCGCCGACCATCAGCGGCTTGTCGGAATCCTTCAGCGACACGAACACGCATCCCGACAAGGGGATGCGCGCGCCGACGCCGATGAGGCTCTTGGCGCGGGCGCGGTCGAAGTCGCGGTCGATGCCCATCGCCTCGCCGGTCGAGCGCATTTCCGGGCCAAGGACGGTATCAACGCCCGGAAAGCGCGCGAAGGGAAAGACGACTTCCTTCACCGCCATGTGCGAGATCGCCGGCCGTTTGAGGTCGAGGCCGGCGAGCTTGACGCCCGCCATCACCTTGACGCCGAGGCCGGCGATCGGGAGCGCGATCGTCTTGGCGACGAACGGCACGGTGCGCGAGGCGCGCGGATTAACCTCGAGGATATAGATGTCTTCGCCTTTGATCGCATACTGAACATTGACGAGGCCGACGACGCCGAGCGACCTGGCGAGCCTGGCCGTTTGCGCCTCAAGCTCCTTGACGATCGCCTCGGGCAGGGAATAGGGCGGCAGCGAACACGCGCTGTCGCCGGAATGGATGCCGGCTTCCTCGATATGCTCCATCACGCCGGCGATAAAGACGTCCTCGCCGTCGCAAATCGCGTCGACATCGACTTCGGTCGCATTGTCGAGATAGCTGTCGAGGAGGAGCGGGGCCTCCTCGCTGATCTCTATCTGGGCGGTCGCGAGATAGCGGCGCAGTCCTTCCTCGTCGCGCACAATCTCCATCGCGCGCCCGCCGAGCACGTAGGAAGGGCGCGTGACGAGCGGATAGCCCGCCGCCGCAGCAGCAGCGACGGCGCCCTCGCGCGTCGCGGCGATGGTGTTTTTCGGCTGGCGCAGGCCAAGCCCGGCGACGAGTTTCTGGAAGCGCTCGCGGTCTTCTGCGAGATCGATCGCGTCGAATGAAGTGCCAAGGAGCGGCACGCCCTCGGCGTCGAGCGTCGCGGCGAGTTTCAAGGGCGTTTGTCCGCCATATTGCACGATGACGCCGAGAAGGGTTCCCTTCGACCGCTCGACGCGGACGATTTCGAGAACGTCCTCGGCGGTCAGCGGTTCGAAATAAAGCCGGTCCGAAGTGTCGAAATCCGTCGACACGGTTTCCGGGTTGCAATTGACCATGATCGATTCAACGCCGAGGTCGGCGAGCGCGAAAGCCGCATGGCAACAGCAATAGTCGAACTCGATCCCCTGTCCGATGCGGTTCGGCCCGCCGCC
>DNZB01000079.1:16505-17335 GCA_003506635.1 Parvularcula sp. | reverse complement strand
CGGTTCGGCCCGCCGCCGAGGATGATGACCTTCTTCGCGTCCGATACGCGCGCCTCGCATTCGGGCGCGTCGCCGAACGGAGCCTCGTAGGTCGAATAGAGATAGGGCGTCTTGGCCGCGAATTCCGCCGCGCAGGTGTCGATGCGCTTGAAGACCGGCATGACGCCGAGCGACAGGCGATGGGCGCGCATTTGCGCTTCGCCGCCGCCGGCGAGCATGGCGAGCCGCCTGTCGGAAAAACCCATCGCTTTCAGCGCGCGCAAACGCTCGGCGGTCGCTGGAACGCCGTTCGCCGCGACATCGGCTTCGGCGGCGATGATCCCGGCGATCTGGTCAAGGAACCAGGGATCGTACTGGGTGATCGCGCGCACCTGTTCGATCGGCGCCCCCCCCCGCAAGGCTTCCGCCACGACGCGAATGCGGTCAGGCGTCACGCCAGCGAGCGCGGCGCGGAAGGCGTTTGCGTCATCGCCCTCGCCAAGGCCGGGAACCGAAATCGGATCAAGGCCCGACAAACCGGTCTCGAGGCTGCGCAGCGCTTTTTGCAGCGCCTCCGGGAACGATCGCCCGATCGCCATCGCCTCTCCGACCGACTTCATCGCGGTGGTCAGCGCGGGCTCAGAACCTGGAAATTTTTCAAAAGCGAAGCGGGGGATTTTCACGACGACATAATCGATCGCCGGCTCGAACGCGGCGGGCGTCGCGCCGGTGATGTCGTTCTCAAGCTCGTCGAGGGTGTAGCCGACCGCAAGCTTGGCCGCGATGCGCGCGATCGGGAAACCCGTCGCCTTTGACGCGAGCGCGGAAGAGCGCGAGACGCGCGGGTTCAT
>DNZB01000079.1:16032-16169 GCA_003506635.1 Parvularcula sp. | reverse complement strand
ACCCCGATCTCGCGCATCACCGCGATCGAGGCGTTGCGCATGATCTGGAATTCCTTGTCGGTGAGCGTCAGCGCCGGCGCGACAGTGATCGAATCGCCGGTGTGAACGCCCATTGGATCGACGTTCTCGATCGAGCA
>DNZB01000079.1:15060-15732 GCA_003506635.1 Parvularcula sp. | reverse complement strand
GTCGCGCACGACCTCCATCTCAAACTCTTTCCAGCCGACAAGGCTTTCGTCGATCAGCACCTGGCCGACGGGCGACGCGTCGATGCCCTGGCGCAAGATCTGCTCGAACTCCTCGCGATTAAAGGCGATGCCCCCGCCGGTGCCGCCGAGCGTGAAGGCAGGGCGGATGACGGCGGGAAGCCCGACGCTGTCGATGAGGCGAAGGCCGTCCGCGACGCCGCTCGCGCGGTCATAGCCGGCGATCTTGCCGTCCTTCATGACGGGCGGCGATGAAACGATCGCCGATTTCGGACTTTCAAGCCCGATCGCGTCCATCGCTTTGCGGAACTTCTCGCGGTCCTCGGCCTTCTCGATGACGTCGGCGCGCGCGCCGATCATCTCGACATCATGCCGCCCAAGGGCGCCGCTGCGTTCAAGCTCCAGCGCCGTGTTGAGCGCCGTCTGTCCGCCCATGGTCGGAAGGAGCGCGAAAACGCCCGGGCAGTTCGGCCGCTCGCGCGCGATGATCTTCTCGACGAATTCCGGCGTGATCGGCTCGACATAGGTCGCGTCGGCGAGTTCGGGATCGGTCATGATCGTCGCCGGATTGGAATTGACGAGGACGACCCGGTATCCCTCCTCCTTCAGGGCCTTCACCGCCTGCACGCCCGAATAATCGAACTCGCAGGCCTG
>DNZB01000079.1:7235-14740 GCA_003506635.1 Parvularcula sp. | reverse complement strand
ACGCTTGGGCATCGGCGCTCGCGCAGGTAAGGCGCCGGGCGGGTAATGCCCCGGCGCGAAAAAACGAATGTTCTTTCGGCTAAGGCTCCCTACTACCGAGTTTTCCCCCGCGCGCAAAGGATTTGTTAGCGCTTGTTTTTACAGCGGTTTCAGAAACGCGACCTTGATTCTCGCGCTAACGTCGCTCAATCTGCGCCAATGAGCGACACGCCGCGCGATCTGACTTTGGAAGTTCTGAAGCAGCTTCAGTCGGGCTTCTCGGAAATCAAGGGGCGCCTCAACCGCATCGAGGAGACGCTGCGCAAGCATCGTCGTGATTCGGCGGGGATGCTCGTGATGATGCGCGCGACGTCCGGCGATTTTGACGAGCGCGTGCGCGACGTTGAAGAGCGGAACGCGGCGCTGGAAAACAAGCCGGCCTGATTTCGGCCGTACCCCTTCTTTCCCCATGTGTAGAAAAACCGCTTCTCGTGCGCGCCCGGCGCAGCTTTAGGTGGCGGTTCGGCAGCGTGAAGAGGTGCGTGATGGCGGACGGCGCGGCGAATATGGCGGTTGAACACGTTGGCGGCGCGACGACGGTCGCCGCCGAGCGGCTGCGGTCGTTCCTTGAGCGCGTCGAGCGGCTCGAAGAGGAGAAGCAGACGATCGCCGGCGACATCAAGGAAGTCTTCGCCGAAGCCAAGGGCGAGGGGTACGACACCAAGACGCTGCGGAAGATCATCCGCCTGCGGAAGATGGACAAGGCCAAGCGCGAGGAGGAAGAGGCGCTGCTCGACCTCTATCTTTCGGCGCTGGGGGAGTGAGCGTCGGGTCTTGTCGCCGCGTCGATCGACGCCGCGTACTCGACCTCGGGCTCGACGACGCCCGCGCGCCTTAGTTCGGCGGCGATATGCGCCCCGGCCGCGGTGATCGCGACGGAAAGCCCCTTTCGCCGCGCCCGGCGCACGAAGCCGGCGATCGCGTGTGCGCCCGAACTGTCGATGAGGGCCGTCTTGCTGAAATCGAGGATGAGCCGCTTTTCGCCCGCGAGAATGCGTTCAAGCGCGATGCCGAGGCTCGCCGCCGAGGCGAAGAAGACGGCGCCGCTGATCCGGAAGATCGCGACATCGGAGCCGGCGGCGCTGTCATAGGCCGCGCGGGTCTCCGGCGCGCCGTCCGCCTCGTCGCGCCTCAGGATCGGCCTTTCGGTTGAAACCTCAAGTGCGCTCGCCATCCGGCTGATGAAGGCTAGGGCGCCGATCGCGACCCCCGCGATGATCGCTTCGGTCAGGTCGCGGAACACCGTCAGCGAGAAGGTGACGAGAAGCGCGGCCGCATCGCCCGCAGACGCGCGCAGAAGATTTGCGAAGGCATGCCGCTCGACCATGTTCCAGGCGACGATGAGGAGAACGCCGGCGAGCGCCGGCAGCGGCGTCAGCCCGATCAGCGGCGCCGCGGCGATCATGAAGGCGAGGAGAAAGCCGGCATGCGCCATCCCCGCGACCGGCCCATGCGCCCCGGCCCTGACGTTCGTCGCCGTGCGGGCGATTGTCCCCGTAACGACCAGCCCGCCGAAGAATGCCGACGCGATATTGGCGGCGCCTTGCGCCACAAGCTCGCAGTTTGAGCGGTGCCGCCGGCCGGTCATCCCGTCCGCGACCGTCGCGGAGAGCAACGACTCGATCGCGCCGAGCAGGAAGAAGGCGAAGGCAGACGGCAAAATCGCCTGAAGCTTTTCGAAGGAAAGCGCGGGCGCCTGCGGCGCCGGCAATCCGCGCGGAATGTCGCCGAAGCGGTCGGCGATCGTTTCGACCGGCAGGTTGAACAACGCCGCCGCGGCGGCCGCGCCGGCGATCGCGATCAGCATGCCCGGCAAGGCGGGGTTCAGCCGCTTCAGCCCGACGATCGTCGCAATGACCGCCGTCGCAAGCCCCGCCGACGCCGGATTGAAAGAGCCGATCGCGGCGATATCGGCCTTCAGCTTTTCAAAAATCGGTCCCGGTTCCGGCGCCGGGACTGAAAGGCCGACAAGATCCTTCAGCTGGCTCGCTGCAATGATGACGGCGATGCCGGCCGTGAAGCCGACGGTGACGGGAAAAGGCACAAGCTGCACATATCCGCCAAGGCGCAGAAATCCCGCCGCCGCCAGCATCAGCCCGGCGAGCGTCGTCGCCAGCACCATTCCGTCAACGCCATGCTCGGCGACCGTCGCGGAAACAAGAACGATGAAGGCGCCCGCCGGTCCGCCGATCTGGAACCGGCTGCCGCCGAGCAGGGATACGATGAAGCCGCCGACGATGGCGGCGTAGAGCCCGCGTTCAGGACCGACGCCGGAAGCGATAGCGATCGCCATCGACAGCGGCAGCGCGACGACCGCGACAGTAAGCCCCGCGAGCGCGTCGGCGCGCAGCTCGCGCGGGCCGTACCCCTCGCGCAGGACCGTCACCAGCTTGGGGATGAAAAGGTCGCCGAAGCTGGGCGCGTGGGTGCGTTGATCGGGTTTCATCGGCGAACAATCTGCGACGCGCGCTCAATGCACCGCGTCCCGCCAGGCGCGCAAGCGCCGATCGCTTTTTTGCATCACGCCGTCAGTTCGGCCGGCGATGGTCCCAGTACGCCAGCAAGGCGCTGCTTGCGAAGCGGGTCCTTTCTGCGCCGGAGATCGCCCCCGATCGCCGCAGATCGGCAAGGCTTCTTGAGACGCATGAAACATAGGCGCCGAAGTTTTTCCACGCCGCCGTGTAGTCGCAAGGGATCTCCGGAAACGACAGCTGCTCGCCTCGCTTTACCCCGTAAAGGCGGTTCCTGACGCCGCCCGGCCAGGCGATATCAACCCGCCCGTAATGCGCCGTCCCGAGCCCGAAGACTTTCTCGAGCGCATGCTCGGAAAGGTGGCTCGATCCGCCGGAGACGGTCTGCATTTGCGCCGCGCCGTTCAACGGGGTCACCGACACCATCGCGCCGATGCCGCTGCGGTTGACCGATCCGGCCGCGGTCAGGGCCTTGGTCCCAAACACCTTCACCGTGACCGAGCCATTGCCGTTCGCGCCGCCGTTCAACTCAACGCGCAGGTCGCCTTGAAGATCGGCAAGGCCGTTCCACCGGAACAACGGCGGCGGCCCGGGCGAGGCCGGAACCATCACGGGCGAGCGCGCAGCGGTCGCGTCGAACGCCGATCCGTATTGAATGGCGCCGGGCGCCAGCGGCGCCGCCGGATTCTTGCGGAAATTGGCGGCGGTGACGACATCGACAAAGCCGTTTCGGTCAAGATCGCCGACCGCGACGCCGCGCACGGCCCGGCCGGTGTGCGGCGCGGCGATCGCCGCCGTGTCGGCGACGAACGCGCCCGAACAGGACTGGTTTTGCAAAACGGCGCCGGGATTGTCGAGAATGCTCAGCACCGCGGTTGAAAACCCGCCATGATAGATAAGGTCGAGGTCGCCGTCATTGTCATAGTCGTTCGCGCCGGCGCCCCAGCCGAAGGGCGTCGCGTTCAGCGCGCCGACGCCGGGGTCGGCGAACGTCCCGTCGCCGTTTCCAATGAACCAGCGGCTGGCGCTTGAGCCTTTGACGTAAAACGCGCGCCCGAGCGCCGGCCAGGCGTAATCGCCGAACGACGTCGCGAAAACGTCGAGCACGCCGTCGCAATTCACATCGCCGAGCTCAAGGCCCATCCACTGCGACGCTGCGAACGGATCGCCCTCGATCATCGGGCGATCGGTGAATCGCCCGGCGCCGTCAATGATGAAGACATGAACGTAGGAGCGATCGACGCAAGGAAACGGCCCTGGCGGAATCGCCGCGCAATTGACGTTTTCCGGAATGACCGCGCCCTGATCGTCGGCGAACAGGATGTCCGCATCGCCGTCATTGTCGACGTCGCCGGCGGCGAGCGACCAGGTCAGCCCCGGCCGGCCTGCGAAAATTCCGCCATTGTTGACGATTCCGGACGCGACGGAGATGTCGCTGAAAAAATTGGCGCCGTCATTATGGAACAGCTGATTGTGCTGATTGAGCGCGTAAGGCGCCGTGAACAGCGCGAAGGAATCCTGGAAATCGAAAGCATTGGCGACAATAAGGTCGATCAGTCCGTCATTATCGACATCGGCGAAGGCGCAGCTCGCCGACGCCTTGTCGGCGCCGGCCGCGCCCGCGCCGCCGCGATCGAGAAAGGCGCCGCCGCCGACATTTTCAAAGAACCTGTTGGCTTCGCTGCGTCCGAGAACGAACAGATCCTCGTCGCCGTCATTGTCGGTGTCGCCGAAGCACACGCCGGTGCTGTCCTGATCGACGGCCGCGACGCCCGCCGCCGCCGCGACATCGACGAATGTCGCAGCGCCCGTCTGCGCGAGCTGATTTTGCAGCAAGGCGTTCGCGGCGCCGGGGCCATTGGTCACATAGATGTCGAGATCGCCGTCGCGGTCGTAATCAAAAATGGCGACGCCCGGCAGTCCGGAAGACGCGGTCGGCCACGAAAAGGTCTGGGCGATGGAAACCGGCGTCACGAGAGACGATTGCAACTGCGCCGCGCGCTCGGCCGCGGTCGCCGAGGGGGCCCTAGAATAGCTGGCGACCGCCGCGTCATCGACCGGACTGAGCGTCACGCCGCCGTCAGCGCCAGCGCGCGCGGCGACGCCCAGCATCGCAGCGCCGAAGACAGCGGCTGCGATGCGCGAATGAAATCCGGTCATAGACCTCTCCACGGGTCGCCAGCGCGGCGGCGCAAGGCTCGCGCGATCGTTTCGGAAGTTATGCACAGTCAAGCCGCGCGCCCTTTCGCCAAATACCCGTTGGCGAGCGCGGAAAAACCCAATACCCTGCTGAAAGGTCAGTCCTGTCAGCAAATACAGGCGAATACTGCGAAAATATCTGCGGCAATCCGCCTGCTGTTAACTTACAAGATCGTAATGTTTAGAACCGTCATTCTGGTTTGTGCTTCGCCATTATTTGTAGTGGCATTGGGCGCTGAGAAACCCCGGAGGGATCCATGAGAAGTCTTTTTTTTGCCGCCGCCGCGGCGTTCGCTTTTGCCGCCTGCGCAACGGGGCCCTCGGCTGACGAGCAGGCCGCCGCGCTCGCCGCGTCGGACGCGCTAGACGCTGCGCTGAGCGAGCAGCCGGACGAGGTGAAGGCGCGCTACGCATGGCGCCATCCGAAGGAAACGCTGGAGTTCGTCGGCGTAAAACCGGGTATGACGGTCGTTGACGTGCTGCCGGGCGGCGACGGCTATTACTCGAAGATCCTGCTTTCCTATCTCGGGCCGGGCGGGAGGGTGATCGGCGCTGATTACGCCGTCGATATGTGGAAGCTCTTCGGCGGCTTCGCTGATGAGGCGTTCCTGGCGCAGAAAGTGCAGTGGACGACGGAATGGTCGGCGACGGCGGGCGCCTGGACGAAAGGCGGCGGCGCCTCGGTCGGCGCGGTCGTCTACGGCGCGGTTCCGGAAGACGTGAAGGGGACCGCCGATGCGGTCTTGATGATCCGCGCGCTCCATCACTTCAACCGCTTCGAGGACGAAGGCGGCTGGCGCACGAAGGCGCTGAAAGACACGATGGATCTCCTGAAGCCCGGCGGCGTGGTCGGCGTCGTCCAACATCGCGCGCCCGAAGCAAATTCCGACGCATGGGCGGAAGGCGACAATGGCTATCTGAAGCAGTCGCAGGTGATCGCCGCGTTTGAGGCGGCGGGATTTGAGTTTGTGGGATCGTCCGAGATCAACGCCAATCCGGCCGATCAGCCTACGGAACAGGACATTGTCTGGCGCCTGCCGCCGACGCTCGGGACGAGCCGCGACAATCCCGAGCTGCGCGCGAAAATGGAGGCGATCGGCGAGTCTGACCGCATGACGCTGAAATTCAGAAAGCCGAAGTAGAGGGGCCGGCGCAGGGGCGCGCCCCCTTCGACGTCAATCGCCGAAGGCGCGCAAGAAATTGTTGCGCAGGTTTTGCAGCCGGTCGCGCAGCGCCGCGGGCGCATCGATCGCCGCAAGGTCGGCGCCGATGCGCTCAAGCTCGAACGCCATCGCCCGGTGCTCGGCGCTGCGCAGGCGGCTCTTCACCCAGCCGACCGCGGCCAGTCGCGCGCCGCGGGTGACTTTTTCAACCCGGTGCACAAAGCTTGAAGGATAAAGCGCCAGCGTGCCGGCCGGCGGCTTGATCGCGTCTTCCGCGCCCGCGCTATCGATGATGAGCGCGCCCCCGTCATAAGACGCCGGATCGCTGAGGAAGAGCGTGAAGGAGAGATCGGTGCGTAGGCCGCCGATATAGGGCGCATCGACATGCGCGCCGTATTCCATCCCCTCGCCATAGCGGTTGAGCATCAGGCGGGCGAGGGCCTCCGGCTGCGCCGCGCTCTGAAAGACAGCGTGCGCAAGGATCGCGCGCTCGATCAGCGACAGGGCCGCTTTCGCCGGTTCCGTCGGGGCCGTCTGCTGATTTGCCTTTGCATCGCGCGCGCGGCCGCTGGCGGTGGCGCGCCCGTCAATCCAGAGCGCCGGGTCGCCCAGCGCCTCGCCCAGCGCCGCAAGGGCGCCGTCGTCCAGCACGCCGGCGATCTGAAGTATCATGTCGGTTCCCCGCAAACTGCCTTGCGATTAAGTCGCGATTGCATCGCGAGCTATTGAGCGTGTAGGGTGCGCGGACTTCGAAGGGAACGCCATGGCGCGCCGACTGAAATTCCTGACCGGCCTTTCAACGCTCGCCGTCGCCGGCACGCTCGCACTTGTGGGCTGCACAGGGAAGGGCGAGGGTGAGGGCGCGACCGCCGCCGCGAAGGGCGCGCCCGCGGGCGCCGGGGGCGAGGGCAAGGGAGAAGGCGCCGCAGCCGCGCCTGCGCCGATCCTGCCCGCGGGCGGCGAGGGCGAGGGCGGCGTCGATTTCGCCGCTGCCGCAAATGATCCAGTCGTCTTCAGGTCCGCGCTGGCGATCGCGGAAGCGCATGTGATCGCCGCGCGCGACGCTTACGCGGCGGGGCGCAAGGAAGAAGCCGCGGCGATGTTCGCGCATCCGGTCGGCGAAGTGCTCGCCGATATGGAAGGGGCGTTTGCAGCGCGCGGCGTTCCGTCGATGAACGAGCTTTTTGTCGACGCTTCGGCGGGCGTCATTGCGGACGAAACGACCGAACAGATCAACACGCGAACGGCGGCGATCCTTGCCGCGCTCAGAGCCGCGGCGGAAAAAGCGCCGGCGGACGCGCGCTCGCCGGCGGCGATTTCAGGCGGCGTCATCTCCGACCAGATCGACCGGGCGGCCGACATGTACCGGCTCGCCGGCGCTTCCGGCGACTACGGCCATTATCTTGACGGATACGGATTTTATAAGGCGGCGGAGGGCGCTTACGCGCGCGGGCGCACGGTGATCGAAACGGGAAACCCGGCGCTGGCGGCGCAGATCGCTGCTGCGCTGACGGCGCTCGGCGCGGTCTATCCCTCGGCTGAAGCGCCCGCGGCGATCAACGGCGATGTCGCCGCGCTATCGGCGGCGTCATCGCGGGTGATGCTGGCGCTCGGACGGTAGCGCCTATTTCCT
>DNZB01000079.1:0-6824 GCA_003506635.1 Parvularcula sp. | reverse complement strand
GCGGAGACGAGGAAACCGCCGCGCTTTCCATCGATGACGCCGACGCCGTCAGCGTTCTCCATGCCGCTTGCGATCTTGCGCCAGCCGCCGGCGGCGGTCGCTTCGAACAGCGATCCGCTCGTCATGGTGCTGATGAACATCTTCTCGCCCGCGCCGGTCAGACCGTTGACGCCTTGGAGCTCCGCGCCCTCGCGCCAGAGGTCGATGCTTGTGCCTGTAAAACGCCAGACGCGGCCCGTGCCGGAATCCGACACGAAGACGTCGTCCTGCCAGACGGTCACGTCATTGAGAAATTGCGCGCCCTCGATCGGCGCGCCGTCGAGCGCCGCGCCGGTCGCGGCGTCGAAGATGCGCACGATGTCGATGTCGGCGACGTAAAGCAGCCCATCATGCACGGCCATGCCCTTCGGCGCGTCAAGGCCCTCGATGAATTTGAGATCAAGGATCTCGCCCGACTTTAAAACGCGCGAGATGAAGCCGTTCCCGTCACGCGCGCCGCCCTCGCCGTTGACGTTCGAAATGAACAGCGCCCCGTCCGGCGCTGCGGCGACGCCTTCGGGATTCGCAAAGCCTTGCGTCAGCCACGTGCGCTCAAGTTTCGGGGCGCCGGCTAGCGCGGGACCGGCGGCGAACAGCGCGAGGGTAAGGGCGGCGCGAACGAACATCGAATCCTCCTTATGAAAAGGCCATTCTGAATAGATCGCCCCCCCGCGCAACACCGTCTTATCGGCTCGCAAGGCCGCTTCGCCGCGCCCGGCGCGATTTCACCGCCGCCGCGGGCGCTGCGCGATATCGTTCGCTGACGGGCCCGGCGGCTGGTCCTGCAAATCCTTCGGATTCCAGGGGCCGAAAGAAAAACTGCGCGCGCCCGCGCGCGGCTCATAGCCGGTGAAGGGCGTTCGCTCCGTCATCGGCGGCGTGGCGCGCATTTCCGGCGGCGGCGCGGCGTCCTTGCGGCGGAACAGGCCGAAGAGGCCGGCGTTAGGCGCGACGAAAGAGACGTTCGCCTTGCTGAGCCGAGAGGGGAAGAGCGCCATCAGTTCGGTGATGTCGGCCGGCATGTTGGTCGAGACGTTGAGGCCGATTTCGCGCGCTTCCCCCGCCTCGATCGGATAATCATGCGTCCAGCGGCCGCTCGCCAGCTGCTCTGCGACGTTGTTGGCGGCGTTGTCGGAAACCGTGCCTTTCAACAGCTCGCGCGCGGCGCGCTTCAGCTGATCGATCGCCATCTTGCCGACATCGGCGAGGACGATCGTATAGTCGTCGGTCGAATCCGGCGATTTCTCGGCGCGAAGCCGCAACAGCGACGCCGCCGGAATGCCGCCGATCTGCGGGTCGATCGGACCGAGGACCGCGTGCCTGTTGAGGACGATCTCCTTCGCCGCCATCGCGATCAAGGTGCCGCCCGACATCGCGAAGTGCGGCACGTAAACGGTCGTCTTCGCCGGGTGCGCCTTCAGCGCGCGCGCGATCTGCAAGGCCGGCAGGACGAGCCCGCCAGGCGTGTGCAGCACAAGATCGATCGGCGTCGAGGGCGGCGTCGTGCGGATCGCCTCCAGCACGTCTTCGGCGTCGTTAAGGTCGATGTAGCGAAGCTGGGGAATGCCGAGAAGGCCCATCGGCTCTTGCCGGTGGACGATCGCGATGACGCGCGATTTGCGCTTCCTCTGGATGGCGGCGAAGCGCCGTTCAAGCTCCGCCGCCCGGCTCCGACGCGCCAGCGCCGGCACGAGCAGGAAGAACACGATGAAGAAAATAAACGGCAATGCGCCGATCAACTCGTCCATAACCCCGCGTTTCCCCGTTTACTGTCAGACGTCCGGCCCCCGCGCCGGCGAATTGTTTTTGGCCTTCATATCGACGTTGAGATAATTCGCCGCGAACATGACGGCGGCGACAAGCTCGGACGTCATGTCCGCCTGCGCGTAGGTCGCGCGCGTCTTGACGTGCCAGCCATGCGTCTTCGCGATCCACAGCGCCGTTTTATATGGCGCGCCGTTGATGTCGCCGATGTCGAAGGCGCCGGCGATCGGCGCTTCAAGATCGGCCGTCGTCGCGCCGGCGTCCTTGTCCTCGATCTCGACGCTGACGACCGGCAGGGCGCCTTTCAGCGTGAAGCTCTGGCGCATCGCCGCGACGGCGGCGGCCGCATGATCCTCGACCGAAATTTCGGGATAGAACGAGGCGTAGACCGTAATCACCGCCGCGCCGCCATTCGCATAATTGCAGGAGACGTCGCGGCTCTCCGCGTCATAGGACGTGACGTCGGCAAGGCTTAGCGCGCCCGCGCCCCCGGCCGCGGACTTGAAGTCGAACGCGAACGGACATTCAAGGCCGCTTTCAATGTGAACGAGGCGGTTGTCGGCCGCGCGCCAGCCGGCCGGAATTTGCGTGCTGACGAGTGCGCGCGGCGTTTCGGCCGCCGGACTGGCCAGCACTTTGCCGGCGGAGAAGAATGAGCGGCCGGTGAACAGCGCGGCGGTTTTCGTTTCATGCGCGGAAAGCGAAAGCGCGCCGGGGCCGGCCTCAGCCGCAGCGAGCAGCCGTTCGGCCTGAACCGGCGCAACGGCGAGCGCATCAAGATCGCCCGCCCGCGCCAGGATGCCGCGGACAGGCGGCGCGCTCGCGCCGATGACGCCGCCCGCGCCGTTAGATGGCGTCTCACAGGCGGAAAGAAGCAGGCCCGCTGAGCTGGCAGCGATAAGTGAAGCCCTGAATTTCAACAAGAAAGCCCCTCGACGACCCGATACCCATCCGCAGCCCTCCCCGAAAGCCGGACGGCGTTACTTTGTCCGAACTTTCGGGGGCGCGCGAGTCTTGTCCGGGCGTTAACCAGCCTCCGCCGCGCGCCAGTGGCCGAGCAGCAACTTCGAGAGCGCTTCGGGGGCGTCCTCCTGCATCCAGTGGCCGGCGTCTTCGAGGCGCGCGTAGGTCCAGACGCCGTCGACATAGTCGCCCGACCGCACCATCTGATCCTCGACGAGATATTTCTCCCCGGCGGACCAGACCCCGAGCGCCGGGATCGAAACGCGCTCCTCGCCCCATTCGCCGGGCTTCGGCGGCGCCAGCATCCGGGCAAGGCTTGCATTCGCCCGATACCAGTTGAGCCCCGCGGTCAGCCGCCCGGGCCGCGACAGAAGCCGGATCGTCTCCTCCGGATCGCGCACGCCCTTCCAGTGCGCGCGCAACAGCGCCCAGTCGTCGCGCCGGTAAAGCCATTCGCACAGCCCGCGCAGCTGATGGACGAGAATATAAAAGCTCCGCCGCTTCTGTTCGGCGCCGGCGGACAAGAATGCGCGCATATGCCCGACGGAGAGCGCCGACAATGAGTAAAAACGCTGAGGGCTCTGCGCGGCGAGAACCCACGCGACCGGCGCGCCAAAATCATGGCCGGCAAGATGCGCTCGCTCGATCTTCAAGGCGTCAAGGATTGCGATGACGTCGACGGCGGCGCCGGTCCTGATGTCATAATCGGCGACTCGCGCGGGCATGTCCGTCTCGCCGAAACCGCGCAAGTCGGGCGCGATGACGCGATAGCCGCCATCTGTGAGAAACGGCGTCAGCCGGTCAAAGACGGCCGAGCTGTCCGGAAATCCGTGCAGCAAAATCGCCGCCGGCGCGGCCTCGTCTCCGCAGTCGCGGACGAAATGCGAAAGCCCGTTCGCGGCGATGCGGTGGGTGCGCATCGAAACCGTCAAAACGGCGCCGCCCGGGCGATCAGCGCCGCTGTGTCGATCAGCGCCTCGCTCGCGCCATAACCGTAGCTGCGCGCTTCAGGGTCGAGCCTTGCGTTGCAAAATCCGTCGAAGACGAAATCGGGCGCGACGCCGTAAAGGGCGGCCGCCTGCAGGGCAAGGCCCATGTCTTCAGCGAAGGCGCGGGCGGAGCCCTCGTTCAAGGCGCCGGGTTCGAGCCATTCGGCGAGGCGCTTGGCGTGGCGGTCATAATGGCCGTTCGCGCCTTGCGCCTTGGCGACTTCGCCGACGACGGCTTCGAGGCTGTCCGGCTCGCGCCCGATCGCGCGCAAGATGTCGAGCGCGATGACATTGCCGGACCCTTCCCAGATCGCGTTCAGGGGCGCGGCCCGGAAATAGCGCGCCATCACGCCTTCCTCGATGAAGCCGGCGCCGCCATGGCACTCCAGCGCCTCATAAACGAAGCCCGGCTGACGCTTGCAGGTCCAGTATTTCGCGACCGGCGTCGCAAGGCGCACGAACGCCGCTTCGCGCTCGTCGTCGGGCGCGTTGTCGAAGCCGCGCGCGATGCGGAAGGCGAGGGCGGTCGCGCCTTCGCTGTCAAGCGCGAGGTCGGCGAGAACCCGCGACATCGCCGGCTGGTCGATCAGCTTTTTCTGGAAGGCGCTGCGATGCTCCGTATGCCACAGCGCCTGCGCAAGGCTCGCGCGCATGCCGCCCGCCGAGCCGACGATGCAGTCAAGGCGCGTGTGCTGAACCATGTCGATGATGGTCCTCACGCCGCGCCCCGGCTCGCCGATCATCTCGGCGTAGGCGCCGTGATACTCGATCTCCGAAGAAGCGTTGGCGCGGTCGCCAAGCTTGTCCTTGAGCCGCATGATGTGGATCGCGTTGCGCTCGCCCGACGGCTTCCAGCGCGGCGCGAGGAAGCAGGAAAGCCCTTCCTCCGCATAGGCGAGCGTCAGGAAGGCATCGCACATCGGCGCGGAGCAGAACCATTTGTGTCCTGTCAGCGCAAAATGATCGCCCGCGCGCTCGGCCCGCGTCGTGTTGGCGCGCACGTCAGAACCGCCCTGTTTCTCCGTCATCGCCATGCCGATGGTGGCGGCGGACTTCTCCGGCGCCGGGATGAAGCGCCGGTCATAGGCGAGCGCCGTCGCCCGCGGGATCCATTCCGCCGCGACGCGCGGCTCGTGAATGAGCGCGGGGACCGCCGCATAGGTCATCGACATCGGACATGAGACGCCGCCCTCGGTCTGGCCCATCAGGAAGAGCAGCGCCGCGTGCAGAACATGCCCCGCCTGATCGACGGTCCAGGCGCCGGCGGCGACGCCGGCGGACAGGCCCATTTCCATCAGCGCGTGATAGGCGGGGTGAAACTCAACCTCGTCGAGGCGGCAGCCGTAACGATCGAAGCTTTTGAGAACCGGCGCGCAGCGGTTCGCCTCAGCGGCCCACTCGATCGCCTCCGCCGACCCGCAGCGCGCGCCGAAGGCCGCCAGCCGCGCCTCGTGCAGCGCCCCGCCCGCCGCTTCAACAGCGCCCATCAGCGCAGCGTCATTGGCGTAGAGATTGATGTCTTCAAAGGGCGGCGGCTGGTTGGCGACGTCATGCGTCGCCAGGTTCGCGCGGGGACGGAAATGGGGCATCGGGGCCTCCAGCGTTGTGAGCGGCGCTTCTATCCCGCTTCGCGGCGGCGGCGTAGACCGGCGCGCAGCGGGAGGATCAAGGCATGGCCGACGCGACGCTCGTTGAATTTGTAAAGGCAGCGCTGTCGCTTGGGGAGAGCCGCGCGCGCATCGCCGAGGCGCTGAAAAAGGCCGGCTGGCCGCAAGACCAGGTCGAGGATGCGCTCGACGCCTTCGCCGATATCGACTTTCCGGCGCCGGTGCCGCGGCCGAGGGTCTATGGCTCGGCGCGAGAGGCGTTCCTGCTCATCGTCTATTTCTCGCTGCTCGGCATGGCGGCGACGCAAGTGGGCGGGCTCGCCTTCGCCTTCATCGACAGGCTCTTCGCCGACGATCTGGCGCGCGACATGGACGCGTGGCGATGGGCGAGTTCGGGCCTGCGCTGGTCGATCGCGGCGCTTCTGGTCGGCTATCCGATCTTCCTCATGCTCGGCTGGCGCCTTGCTGCGCGAAAGCGCCGCGACCCTGAGCGGCGGCGCAGCCGCGTGCGCGCCTGGCTCACCTATGTGACGCTCATCTTCGCCGCGGGCGCCTTTATCGGCGATCTTGTCGCGGTCGTTTTCCAGTTTCTCGACGGCGGCCTGTCGACGCGCTTCGCCGCAAAGGCGGGCGTCGTCGGCGCCATTTCGGCGGCGATCCTCTGGAATTTCTCGCGCGAGGCGGAACGCACCTCCGCCGGCGCCGACCACGCCGGGCGCGCGCTCGCGGCGCTCTCGACGATCGTCGTCATCGCGCTCGTCGCATGGGCGTTCACGATCGTCCGGGGCCCTGAAAACGCCCGCAACCGCATCGCTGACGAGGCGCGCGTGACGAACCTCATCGCGATGACGCGCCTCGCTGATTGTCATTATACGTATTTTGACCGGCTCGACGCGAATTTCGCCGCGATGCAGACAGCGCTGACGGAGCGCGGCGCGCGCCTTCCCGTCGCGGCGGGCTGCGCTGAGCCATACCCCCTTGATCCGGCGACGGGCGCTGAATACGGCTTTCGCATCATCGACGATGACACCTATGCGCTATGCGCCGTGTTTGAGGGCGGCTGGCCCGAAGGCGACGGCGCCGGCGCGCCCGCGCGGCGCACGATCAACAGCTATTATTCCCCGGCGAACGAACAGCGCACGCTGCAATTGCCGAAAGGCCCGGGCGAGGCCTGCTTCACCCTCGACGCCGTGAAGTTCGAGACGGACGCCGCGCCGGCGTGACGGCGTTTTGTTAGTGTACAGAGTAACGCCGTCCATCGCCGCGCCCCGCTCTTTCCGTCGCCCCCTTGTCGCGCGTCGTGGCGCGTCCTTCGACAAGCTCGGGATGAACCCCTGGGGCTATCTCCTGAACGACCGGCGCGCGCCCCGGCGCGCGGGGGGCGAGGGTTGGGCGATGGACCCCTCACCGGCTTCTTCGCTCCCCGGTGACGGCGCGCTGGTAACGGTCTTGTGATCGCTTG
>DNZB01000009.1:507-4757 GCA_003506635.1 Parvularcula sp. | reverse complement strand
TTCAGCGAACTCCCCGTCACGCCGACGGGCCAGCGGCCGAATTCGAACAGGCGGAATTTCGCCGTGAACGGATGATCGCTTGCGTCGAAGTCGGGGTCGATCGCGGCGATGAGGACGAGCATCGCTTGATGCGCGGCCTGCACGGCGGCGCCGACGGCGAGCTGCTGGTGCGCCTCGTCCTCGACGTCCCAGATGAAGCTCGCCTGCTCCATCGCCTCGCGCGCGGGCTCGGCGACGCGGGTCGCGATCATCGCCATCGCGATTTTCAAGGCGTCCTCCGACAACACTTCGAGCGCGCGCGTCGTCAGGTCCGCGCGCAATAATTCCTCCGCCTCCCAGGCGGGGCTGTTCCAGTCATTGGGCTCGGCGGCGGCCGCCGCGTCCTCCCAGTCGACAAGGATCGCCACCTCAGCGTCCGGAAAGCCGAGCCCTTCGGCATAGGTGCGCGCCGCGGCGCGCGCGCCCGGCGTCATCGGCTCGCCGAGATTGGAAAACCACGGCAGGCCCTCAAGCGTCCGCGCAAAGCGGCGCACCCGCGCGAGCGCCGGCAGCTCGCGCTCAAGGCCTTCAAGATCGGCGTCATTCATGGTGATCGCGTCCTCAACGCGTTACGCCCATATAATACGGCGCGCGGGACGCATCCTTCGTGACGCGCGCCCAATGAAAAAACCCCCGGCGCTGAAACTCAGCACCGGGGGTCAAGCTGCGCTGTTGCGCCTACGCCGGGAGGGGATATTCCGGCGGCGTGGGCGACGACCGGACCTGCTAGCGGGGGGGCAACGCCGATCCGGTAGAGTGTCGTCCACGCGACTGTTACTCTAACGCCGCATCGACGGACTTTTCAAGCATGAAATTAAAAAAAAGCTTGCCTGTGACCCCTTGACCAACGGTTTCGTGATCGAATCCGCGCCATTTCGAGGCGCCTTTCTAGTTTCTAATGAAAGCCCCGCCCGCATCCGGCGCGCGGAAAAGCCGATTGTCGAGCTTTTCCCCCAGCTTTGGCTCGATCAGCTCGACCACGGTGACGCCGCCTTGCGCATCGGCGACCGCCCATTGCGCGACCTGCATGTCGGGCGCGGTGAGGTAAAGCGTCAGCGCGCCTTCGGTTTCTTCCCCGGCCGATTCCCAGGTGACGGCGACGGCATCCTCATAGCGCTCGACGCCCGCGAGTTTTGCGTCGCCGATATCGATGCGTTTTGACAGCAGGAATTTCAGCGGCGTCTTGCCGAGCGGATAGCTGTCGGTCGTTTCAAGATCGGCGTTCTCGACATAGACGATGCCGCCGGTGCCGACGATGGTGATCGGCGAGGGATCTTCATAGTCGAAGCGCACCTGTCCCGGGCGGCGGAGTTTGACGTCCCCCATCGCGACCGCGCCTGAGGGCGCCGTCTGCCGGAATTTCGCCGAGAGGGTCGTCAGGCTCTCAACCGCCTTGAGCGCCGCGTCCGCAACGGCTTCGTCAGACATATCGGCGAAGGCGAGCTTCGAGACGGGTGTTGACGCTGGTTTCGGCGTCGCTGCGGCCTCCAGCTGCGCGACCTTCACCGGCGCGGCGGTGATCGCGGGCGCGGCGACCACAAAGCTCGTCTCGGCGCAGAACAGCGCGGCTGACATGAATAGCGCAGGAATCATTCGAAGAGCCTCCAGCAGATCGCAACCCCTTAGCTTTACCGCCGCCACGGCGAAAGCGCGGGTAAGGCGCGGCGGAAATGCGGCGGGGATCACGACCGCGTTGGCGACCGGCGGCGCCGACGGCGGGTCATCCGAGCGCCGTCATTTCCTCATCGCTCAGCGCGCGCGCTTCCTCGATCAGCATGATCGGAATGCCGTCGCGAATGGGAAAAGCGAGCCGGGCTTTTTTCGAGACAAGCTCGCCCGCTTCACGCTTGTAGACGAGAGGCCCCTTGGTCTGCGGACAGACGAGGATTTCAAGAAGCCTCGGGTCGAGTTCGGTCTGGCGGGCGCTGTCTGAAGGCATCGGCATTTCCGTCTATTGCAGGATCGGCTCGTCCGGCGCCTCGCCCCCGCTCATCCGCATCAGCGCGATAAGGCAGTCGGCGCGGTCGGCGAGCGTGCCGGCTTCGAGGAGCGCCTGTTTCTCGTTCGGCGCGAAAGGACAACCCATGGCGAGCGAATTGACAAGCGCCGCCGTCGGCGCAGCCGCCGCCTCCTGCCAGTCGGTCGACAGCCCCTCAGACGCGAAATAGCCGCGCATGGCGTCAAAGAGACGCTCGCGATCGACCGCCTCGCCCGTCCGGTCCTCATTCATGTCGGAGGGGAACCCCGAATAATCGGCGTTGACCTGGCGATAGGGCGTCGCCGCGTCGAGTTCGGCGCCGACGCGAAAGCGCGACAGGCCGCTCAGCGAAACGAGATAGCGCCCGTCGCCGGTTTCCTGAAAGGCGGTGATGCGGCCGGCGCAGCCGACCTCGTAAAGCGGGGCACGGGCCGCGCTGTCATCCTCGCGCGGCTGGATCATGCCGATGACGCGGGCGCCGGCGAGCGCGTCGTCGAACATCCGGAGATAGCGCGGCTCGAAGATGTTGAGCGGCAACATTCCCTTTGGAAGCAGGATCGCGCCGGTCAGCGGAAAAACCGGAATGACCGCCGGCAGCGCCCGCGGGCTCCGCGTGGGAACGGCGCGGGCGCCCGCCGTCATGCGAACAGCGCCGACGAAAGGCGCCGCCGCCCGGCGAGCGTGTCTGGATGTTTCGGCCCCAGCGCTTCGAAGATCTGAAGAAGTTTCTTGCGCGCCGCTTCGTCGTTCCACGCGCGATTGAGCGTCACCATGGCGATCAACTCATCGATCGCGCCCGGCATGTCGCCGCCGGCGGCGAGCGCTTCGGCAAGGGCGAACCGCGCGTCGAAATCCTTCGGATTCGCTCCAGCCTTGCGACGAAGGCCGGCGACGTCGCCGCCGCCTTTTTCTGCAAGCTCGATCTGCGCGCGGACGGCGCTGAATGCGGCATCGTTCTGCTTCGCCGGGGGAGCGAGCGTCAGCGCCTCGCGCGCGCCGGCGACATCGCCGGTCGCAAGGCGGCAGCGGGCGAGCCCTGCAAGCGCGCGCAAGAACGTCTCCTCGCCCGCTTCTTCGGCGATCTGCGCAACCTCGGCGTAGGCTTGCGCGGCGCTCGCCGCATCGCCGGCGGCGAGCGCTTCATCGGCGGCGTCGAGCACCGCCTTGAGATCAAGGTCGGCCGCGTCTGGCGCGGGCCCCAATTGGCGCGCCGCGTCAGCAAGGCGCTGGATGAAGGTCTTGACCTGGCTTTCCGGAATCGCGCCCTGGAAACCGTCAACGGG
The DNA here is from genome assembly GCA_003506635.1 of Parvularcula sp. Lineage (GTDB taxonomy): Bacteria > Pseudomonadota > Alphaproteobacteria > Caulobacterales > Parvularculaceae > Amphiplicatus. Next base: position 1,457 of record DNZB01000009.1, on the reverse strand, counting down.
GCGGCCTTGCAGGAAGGCGTAGACCGTCGGCACGGACTGAATGCGCATCTGCGTCGCCAGCATCTTGTTCTTGTCGATGTCGACCTTGACGAGGCGAACGGCGCCATTGGCGGCCGTCACCGCCTTTTCCAGCATTGGCGTCAGCTGGCGGCAGGGCCCGCACCATTCCGCCCAGAAATCAACGATGACGGGCGCCGTCATCGAGGCTTCGAGCACGTCGCGCTCAAAACTTTCGATCGTCGCGTCCTTGATAAAGTCCCTGGCGGCAGGCGCGGCCGCGCCCGGCGCCGCCGTTGGTCGCAAATTCATGAGGCTCTCCTTCGCGGCGATAAATGAGCACGGCGGAGCCGGAAGGCAACCGCGGGCGGCGAAAATTGAAGGCGTCACACCCCCGGACGGCCAAGATCGACGAGCCGCGGTTCAAAGCCGCAGGCGCGGATGAAGGTGAGGAGGCCCGCCGGCGAGACCGCCGTCGAGGCGGTGTTTTCAAGCGGGTGACACCAGATCGCATCCCACCGCAGCAGGGCCGTATCGACCGCCACCTCGGCGAGCGCCTTGGCGCTTTCATTCATCAGCGCGAAGGGCGTCACCGCCCCAGGGATGACGCCGAGCGTCGCGGTCATGAGATCCGGCTTGCCGAAAGAAAGCCGTCCCTTCGCCCCGGCGAGCTTTCCGTAAGCGACGAGATCGACGCCCGTATCGCAATGAGCGACCGCGAGGTGGAGCCGGTCTTTCTTGTCTTTCAGGAACAGGTTCTTGGTATGCCCGCCCGGCATCGACGCCTTGAAGCCGCGCCCTTCCTCCACCGTGAAGATGGCCGGATGCTCGACCGTGCGGTAGGCGATGCCGAGCGCGTCAAGGCGGGCAAAAAGGTCAGCGCGGGTCGCGGGCATGTCGGGGACCGGGGATTAGGGATTAGGGATTAGGGACTAGGGATTTGGGATTTGGGA
>DNZB01000009.1:0-228 GCA_003506635.1 Parvularcula sp. | reverse complement strand
TTAAGAAAAGTCGGCGCCCTCGGCCTCAACTCCCTAATCCCTAATCCCTAATCCCTAATCCCTGGTCCCTTCTTCTTGCAAAGCCCAAAACCCTGAGGCATAGAACGCCACCCTTCGCGGCGGGCCTTGCCTCCCGCGAAAAGCGCCGAGCGGGCGTAGCTCAGGGGTAGAGCATCACCTTGCCAAGGTGAGGGTCGGGCGTTCGAATCGCCTCGCCCGCTCCAGTTT
>DNZB01000095.1:8467-9731 GCA_003506635.1 Parvularcula sp. | reverse complement strand
TCGTCACGCACCCGGCGCACGAAGCCGAGAATCGACAGGGCGTCGAGCGCGCGGCTGATCGCCGGCTTGGGCACGCCAAGCTCGCGCGCCAGCGCGCGGACCGTGTGCGGGCCGGAATTCAGGTAGACGGTCAGCAAGATCGCCCATTGGCGCATGGAAAGGTCCGGACCGTCGCTGCGGACGGAATCCGCGAGCACATCGCGCCAGTTCGACAGGATTGAAGTCAGGATCGAGTTTGCAGCCATCATCCGCCAGAAATCGACAGTTCGCCGATCCTTGCAACCGTTCGGCGGAAAAGGGCAAGCGGCTATCCGAAGCGGTGCGTTTCAAGTGCGGCGTAGACCGCGCGAATCACTTGCGCCTCGCCGCCGGCCGGCCGGCCAGGCGCAGCCTTCGGGCGCCAGGCGTAAATATCAAAATGCCCCCAAAGGGCGTTTTCCGGCGCAAAACGCTTCAGGAAGAGCGCAGCGATCACCGACCCCGCGAAAGAGCCTCCCGGCGAATTATTGAGATCAGCGATCGGGGAGGAAAGCGACGATGAATAGGGCTTCCATAGCGGCATGCGCCACATCGGATCATGGACGGCGCCCGCGGCGCTGAGAACCGTGCGCGCGAAGGCCTCGTCATCGCAGTAGAACGGCGGAAGCTCCGGCCCAAGCGCGACGCGCGCCGCGCCGGTCAGCGTCGCCAGCGTGATCATCAGCTGCGGACCGGCTTCGCTCCCGAGCGTCATCGCGTCGGCGAGGACAAGTCGCCCTTCAGCGTCGGTGTTGCCGATCTCGACGGTCAGGCCCTTGCGGCTGCGGATGATGTCGCCGGGCCGGAACGCGTCGCCCGCGATCGCGTTCTCAACCGCCGGAATGATGACGCGCAAGGACAGGTCAAGCTTTCCCTCCATGATCATGCGCGCAAGGCCGAGCGCATGCGCCGCCCCGCCCATGTCCTTTTTCATCAGCTGCATGCCTTCGGCGCTCTTGATGTCGAGCCCGCCGGAATCAAACGTGACGCCCTTGCCGATCAGCGTAACGCGCGGCGCATCCGGCCGTCCCCAGGCGATATCAATGAGGCGCGGCGCGATCGCTGCGGCGCGTCCGACCGCGTGAACCAGCGGGAAGTTCTGCTTCAGCAATTCATCGCCGACAATCACCGAAATGCGCGCGTCATGCGCCGCAGCGAGCGCGCGCGCCTCGCGTTCAAGGGCGTCCGGGCCCATATCGGCGGCCGGCGTGTTGACGAGGTCGCGCACGAAGGCTGTCGCCGCCGC
>DNZB01000095.1:1690-8099 GCA_003506635.1 Parvularcula sp. | reverse complement strand
GCGAAGCACTGCGCTTCGCTCGCCGCCTCAATACGATAATCGCCTTCGGGAAGCTTTTCCGCGCCGGCGGCGGCGGCGAATGGATCGGCTCCCTCGCCCGCGCCGATCAGCGCGCCCTCGCGGGCGCACAGAACCGCGCCGGTCTCTCCGCTGAAATTGTTGAGGCGCGCCAAAGACGCGAGCGCTTCCGGCGCCTGCGCGAGGTCGTCCGACTTCTCGCGGATGAGGAAAACCGGCAGCGCGGCCCGCCAGCGCGACGGCTCATGCTCGATCAAAACATCGGCGATCACGAAACGCTCCGTTAACGAACCTTGTTGCGCGGTGAATTCGCCCCGCTTTTCAGAGTTAAACCTTTATTGAAGAGATTTCGCAATCATCCCCGGCGATCAATTCGCCCGTGAGGACTCCGCCATGAATTTGAAACTCTCAGCCTTGCGCGCCGGCGCCGCCGTCAGCGTTCTTGCACTCGCCGCCTGCGCCACAGGCGGAAAGGATCTGACCGCCGGCGACGACAGCGTCAACTACAAGGATGAAATCGGCGTTTTCACCGATCCATCGGCGAACGGCGACATGGACCCGATCGCAGCGGCCTCCTTCTGGGGCTCGAAATACGACCAGAACCCGCGTGACGTGAATGCGGCGGTCGCCTACTCGGCCGCTCTGCGGAAAATCCGCTCGAACGAAGAGGCCGTCAAGGTCATCACTCGCGCGGCGAACGCCAACGCCGAGCACACGGGCGCCAATCTTGAAGCCGGCCGCGCGCTCGTTGAAGCAGGCCGCGCATTCGAGGCGGTCCGCTATTTTGAAAAAGCCGCGGAGCTCAGCCCGCAGGAATGGCGCGTTCTTTCCGCCTTCGGCGTCGCGCTCGACCAGATCGGCGAACACAAGCTTGCGCGCGCAAAATACGACACCGCGCTCACCTATGCGCCGGGTTCGCCGCTCATCCTCAACAACAAGGGCCTTTCTTACGCCCTCGACGGCGACCTTTCGAGCGCCAAGCAGGTCTTGCGCGCCGCGGTCGGCGCGCGCGGGGCGGATGCGCGCGTGCGTCAGAACCTTGCGCTCGTTCTGGCGCTGAAAGGCGAAATGGCCGAAGCCGAACGCCTCGCCCGCTCCGACCTGCCGCCGCAGATCGCAGACCAGAACATCGATTATTTCCGGGCGCTGATGAACCAGCCGGCATATTGGCAGGAATTCGCGGCGGACGAGGTTGAAACGCCGAAATTCGACGACAAGCCGGCCCCGAAAAAGGCGGCGGCGAAAGAAACGCCGGCGCCGGCGCTGAAGGAAAGCGCAACGCCCGTGACGCCTGCCTCGGCGAACGAAGCCCCGATGCCGCTTCTCAAGGACGGCGAGTAATTCGAGTATGATCTTTCTGAAAAGCCGCCCCCTTTAGGGCGGCTTTTTTCATTCAGGCGAGCAGCGAATAAGGCCCGCCGCGCTCAAGCGCGCGCTTATGGGCGGGCCGCGCTTGCAGCGCTTCGACATACGCTTTGAGGCGCGGCGTCTTCAGCGCCGCCGGTCCGCGCTGCAGCATCGCCTCTGCCGGAAAGCTCATCATGATGTCGGCGCCGGTGAGGTCGTTTCCGGCGAGGAACGCGGACTTGCCGAGCTCGGCGTCGAGATAGGTGAACAGCCCGGCGATCGTGTGGTTGAGATAGCCGTCACGCACGGCGCCGGTCAGCGTCTTCGCGATCGGCCGCGCGAAGAAAGGCATCGGCGCGGTTTCCATGCGCGCGAGCATCAAGGTGAGGACGAGCGGGGGCATGTAAGAACCTTCGGCCGCGTGCATCCAGTAGCGATAGCGCCTCCATTCGGGCGCGCCGCGCTCCGGCGCGAGGCGCCCGCCGCCATGCGTTTCGATTATGTGCTCGACGATAGCGCCGGTCTCGGCGATCGCCGCGCCGGCGTCTTCGATGACCGGCGACTTGCCGGTCGGGTGAACCTTCAGCAATTCCCCCGGCGCGAGGTTCGTCTTCTTGTCGCGCGCGTAGCGTTTGACCTCGTAAGGAACGCCAAGCTCTTCAAGCAGCCACAAGACGCGCTGCGAGCGGGAATTTTCGAGGTGATGAACGGCGATCATGAATGACCTTTCAGTAAAGGACGCCGAGCGCGTCTTTTGAAAACTCTTTCAACTCATCCGTGCGGCCGGTTCTGACTTTCTCCGCCCACTGAGGGTCTTGCAAAAGCGCGCGGCCGACCGCGATCAGGTCGAAATCGCCGCGCTCCATCATCTCAACAAGGCGGTCGAGCGAGGCCGGCTTTGACACCTCGCCGCCATAGGTCGCGGTGAATTCGCCCGAAAGGCCGACGGAGCCGACCGAAATCGTCGGCTTGCCGGTCAGCTTCTTCGCCCAGCCGGCGGCGTTAAGGTCCGATCCGTCGAAGGCGGGCTCCCAGAACCGCCGCTGCGAACAGTGGAATGCGTCAATGCCCGCATCGGCGAGCGGCGCCAGCCATTGCTCAAATTCCTGCGGCGTCTCAGCGCATTTCGCGTCGAAGTCCTGCTGCTTCCATTGCGAAATTCGGATGATGAGCGGGAAATCCGGTCCGACCTTTGTCCGGGTACGGCGGATAATCTCCGCCGCCATGCGCGTGCGCCCCGTCCAATCGCCGCCCCATTTGTCGGTCCGGCGGTTCGTCTTGTCCCAAAAGAAGCTGTCGATGAGATAGCTGTGCGCGCCGTGGAATTCGGCGCAGGCAAAGCCCGCCTCCTTCGTCGCGACGGCGGCGGCGACGAATTCCTCGATCGCGGTCTCGATTTCCGCCTCCGTCATCGGCGCCCACAGCGGCCCTTTGTCCGGAACCTTGAGGCCAGAGGCCGACCATGACGGGATATCAGGATGCGCCGACTTCGCCGGATTGCGATAGGGCCCCTCATGCCAGAGTTGCAGTCCCATCGCTCCGCCGGCGGCTTTGACTTCCGACGCGACCTTGCGCCAGCCCTCCTTGGCGGCCGGCGTCACAATGTCGGGCACGTTCGGCGTGCCGTCCGCGGTCGTCGTGTTGGGATGGACGCCCTCGGACAGAATGAGCCCGACGCCGCCCTCAGCCCGCCGCCGGTAATAGGCGGTGACGTCGTCGCCGGGGACGCTCCCCCGCGAGAACGACCGCGTCATCGGCGCCATGACGATGCGGTTTTTGAGTGTCAGGTTTCCGATGCGAAACGGCGTGAAGAGGATTTGGACGGGTTTTGACATGAAGGCTCCGGGCGGCAGGACCTCCGGCTTCTAGCCGCACCGCAAGCCTATCGCACCCCTGTTCGACAGCTTCGGCCCGGCGTGGCGCGGCCGGGAAAAATCCCTATAAGCGGGCTCATGAAATTCCTCGATCGCGCGAAAATCTACATCGCCAGCGGCGCCGGCGGCGCCGGGTGCTTGTCGTTCAGGCGCGAAAAATTCATCGAAATGGGCGGCCCGAATGGCGGCGACGGCGGGCGCGGCGGGCATGTGTTCGCGGAAGCGGTCGAGAACCTCAACACGCTGATCGACTTTCGCTACCAGCAGCATTTTGAGGCGAAGAACGGCCGCCCCGGCGAGGGTTCGAACCGCACCGGGGCCGACGGCGCTGATCTCGTCATCAAGGTGCCGGTCGGCACACAGATATTTGAAGAGGACGAAGAAACGCTGATCGCCGATCTCGACAGGCCGGGCGAGCGCGCCCTTCTCGCCCGGGGCGGTAATGGCGGCTTCGGCAACGCGCACTTCAAATCGTCGACGAACCGTGCGCCGGTGCGCGCCAATCCCGGCCAGCCGGCGGAGGAGCGCACCGTCTGGCTGCGCCTGAAGCTGATCGCCGATTTCGGCCTTGTCGGCCTGCCGAACGCCGGAAAATCGACGCTGCTCGCCGCGGTGACGGCGGCGAAGCCGAAGATCGCCGATTATCCGTTCACGACGCTTCACCCGGGCCTCGGCGTCGTGCGGTTGAACGAAGGCGAAAGCTTCGTGCTCGCTGACATCCCGGGCCTTATCGAGGGCGCGCACGAAGGGGCGGGGATCGGCGACCGCTTCCTCGGCCATGTCGAGCGGTGCGCGGGCGTCGTGCATCTCGTCGATGCGACGTCGGAGGATGTCGCCGGCGACTATCGCACCGTGCGCGGCGAGCTTTTCGCCTATGGCGCCGGCCTTTCGGAAAAGCCGGAAATCCTTTGCCTCAACAAGATCGATGCGCTTGACGAGGCGACATTGAAAGCGAGGCTGAAGGCCCTGTCGAAGGCGGCGGGCCGACCGGCGCGGTCGATCTCCGGCGTTTCGGGCGCGGGGCTCAAGGAATTGCTCCGCGATCTGATGACCATGAAGGCGGGCGGCGCGCTCGCCGCTGAAGGGGCGCCGAAGCCCGCGGGGTGGACGCCTTGATCCCGCAACGGCACGACACCTCGCGCGTCGGGCTCCTTGGCGGCTCCTTCAATCCAGCGCATGAAGGCCATCGCGAGATATCGCTGCTCGCCCTGAAACGGCTTCGCCTTGACGCCGTCTGGTGGCTCGTCTCGCCCGGCAATCCGCTGAAGGACGCCGCCGATTACGCCCCTTACGAGGAGCGGCTGAAAACGGCGCGCAGGGTTTCCGACCACCCGCGCATCATCGTCTCCAATTTCGAGGAGCGCAAAGGTCTTCAGTATACGGTCGATACGCTGGAGACATTGCGCGCGCTCTGGCCGCAAATCGATTTTGTCTGGCTGATGGGCGCAGACAGCCTCGCCGCATTTCATCGCTGGCGCGACTGGAGGGGGATCGCAAACCTTGCGCCGATGGCGGTTTTCAGCCGGCCAGGGTACGAGTCGGCGGTGCGGGACGCGCCTGCCGCGCAAGCGCTCGCCCCGTTCAGGTTGGGGGAAAGCGCCGCCGGGCGGCTCGCGGGCGCGGAGCCGCCGGCCTGGGTATTCTTCGCGGAATCAGCGAACCCGCAGTCCTCAACCGCGATCCGCGCCCGGGCCGCGCGGCCATCCTCCTGAAAAGATTGAGGCTTTTCGCCGAGGTTGGCGAAACCCCGCGGCCCCACTAGATTAGCGGGTGCGGGAACGGCCCGCGGCGACGAGGAGAAACCGATCTGACGTCCGACCATCGACCGGCGCGCCCGGCAGGCCCCGCGCTCGCTATCGTTCCGCCCGTCAACGCGCCCGAAATCGCAGCTGGCCGCGCGGATCAGTCCCAGAAACCGTCGCTCGCCGAACTGTCCGCCGATGAACGCGGGGCAGCGACGCTCGCGCTGATCAAGGCGCAGCTCGACGACGACAAGGCGGAGGACGTCGTCACCATCGATCTTTGCGGCAAGACCGATATCGCCGACGCGATGATCGTCGCATCGGGCCGGTCGGCGCGCCATGTCGGAGCGATGGCGGAAAAGATCGTCCGCAAGCTGAAGGAGCAAGGTTTCGGCCGCGCCCGCATGGAAGGCGCGCCCGCCTGCGACTGGGTGCTGATCGACGCTGAAGACGTCATCGTCCATCTGTTCAGGCCAGAGGTTCGCCAGTTTTACAATCTTGAGCGCATCTGGTCGGAAACGGCGCGCGCGCCCGTCCGGCCAGACGCCTGATCTTTCGCCATGCGCCTTACCGTCGCGGCGGTCGGACGGCTGCGCGGGGGCCCGGAAAGCGATCTGATCGAGGAGTACGCCTCGCGCATCCGCGGCGCCGGGCGGGCGGTCGGCGTCGCAGCGTTCGACATTTCAGAGGTCGAGGCGCCAAAATCGCTCACCGGTGAAAAGCGGCAGGCGCGCGAGAGCGAATTGCTCACGGCGGCGACGCAAGGCGCGCGCCGAATCGCGCTTGACGAGCGCGGCGACGTCCTTACGAGTGCGGATTTCGCGGCGCGGATCGCCGGTCTGCGGGACGAGGGCGCCGGCGAAATCGCCTTTCTCATCGGCGGTGCGGACGGACACCATCGTTCATTGGCGCCTGACATGCGCCTCGCCTTTGGCAGGGCGACATTTCCGCATATGCTTGTCCGGGTGATGCTCGCTGAACAGATTTATCGCGCCGTGACTATTCTCGCCGGCCACCCCTATCATCGCGCATGATTCGCGTCGCCGCCGCTCTCGTTCTCGCCTTCGCCTTGGCCTTCGCTGGCGCCGGGCCTGCGCTTGCGCAAGCGGGCAAGCAGGAGCGCGAACTCGCTGACGTCGAAAAACAGCTGAAAGAACGCCGCAACGAGGAAACGCGGCTTCGCGATGAGGCGAAAGCGCGCGAAAAGGAAGTCGCCGCGCTTCGCCACCGGATGATCGAAGCGGCTGACGCGCTGCAGGGCGCTGAACGGCGGATCAGGGAGATCAGCGCCGAGACGGCGCGGCTTGAGGCGGACGAAAAGGAAATCGCCGCCTCGCTCGCCGCGCAGCAATCCTCGCTCGGCGATGCGCTCGCGGCGCTGCAATCGATCGAGCGCGCCCGCCCGCCGGCGCTTCTCGTCTCGCCGGA
>DNZB01000095.1:0-1364 GCA_003506635.1 Parvularcula sp. | reverse complement strand
GCGCGCGCCGCGGCGCTCAAGGAAACCCTGTCGCGCCAGAAAGCCGTGCGCGAAGCGCTCGAAAAGGAGCGCGCCGACTTTGAACGCACGAATGAGGACGTCGCGCAGCGCCGCGCGCTGCTCGCCGACCTTTTGAAGGAAAAGCAGCAGGAGCGCCGCACGGCCGAGCGTCTCGCCAAGGCGGCGCAGAGCGAAACGGCGGCGCTCGCCGCCCGTGCAGATACGCTGCGCGGCGTGCTCAACCGGCTTGAGAAGCTGTCGCGCGTCGTTGCGCCCCGCCGCAAGCCGCCGCCGCCATCGCCGAACCGCATCGCCGCGCCCCGGGACGGCCCGCCAGCCGCCGCTACGCCGCGCCGCGAGGCCTTTCGGCCGGCCACGGCGTTCGCTTCGGCGCGCGGGGCGCTCCGCTCGCCGATTGCCGGAAATGTGATCGGCCGGTTCGGCGCGCCGCGGCCCGAAGGCGGAAAGTTCGAAGGACTAAGGTTTGCGGCCGGTTCCGGTGCGATCGTCACCGCGCCATTTGAAGGAAATGTATCTTTCGCTCGCCAGTGGGGCAGGGTCGGCAATCTGATCGTTCTGGACGTCGGCGGAGGCTACCATATACTCTTGATCGGGGTCGGCGCTTTCCTTGTCGAGGAGGGACAGACCGTAAAGGCTGGCGAACCCGTCGCCGCGATGAACGGAGCGGGCGCTGAGCTTGACTTGGAGATCCGCAAGAACGGCGACCCCGTTAACCCATCCTTGTGGCTCTCGGAGAATGCTGGCCCGGACGGGTCGTCGTGACCGTCCGCGCTTCGGCGAAGCGTTGTTTGCGACGACAGAACAAGGTGTCGAATGACGATCAAGAGAACCCGTAACGAAGCTCAAGGAAGCCGCAAACTCTTTGCGAGCGCCGCATCGACTGGCGCGCTCGCCGCCGCGGCGCTCGGCGGCGCGCTGGTGACGGCGGCCGTGCTCTCAGCGGGCTTCGCCCGGTCGACGATTTCGGCCGACACCTTCCGCCAGCTCGACCTCTTCGGCGAGGTTTTCGAGCAGGTTTACGAGAATTACGTCGAGAAGCCGGAAGACGCCAAGCTCGTCAAAGGCGCGATCGACGGCATGCTCTCCGAGCTTGATCCGCATTCGAGCTATATGACCGCTGAAGACTTCACGCGCATGCAGGAACAAACGCGCGGCAGCTTCGCCGGCCTCGGCATCCAGGTCGTGATGGATAATGAAGGGCCCGATCAGGGGTTCGTCAAGGTCATCGCCCCGATCGACGACACGCCGGCGCAGAAGGCCGGCATCCAGCCGCAAGACCTCATCACCGAAATCGACGGCGCCGAGGTCTTCGGCATGACGATCGATGAAGCGATCGAAAAGCT
>DNZB01000310.1:702-7716 GCA_003506635.1 Parvularcula sp. | reverse complement strand
CGAAGCGGTGATCGTCAAGGACGGCGTGATTGTCGATGTCGGCGGCATCGACGATCTGGTGCAGGCCTATCCCGGCGCCGCGTTCGATGAACGGTTCTTGCGGCGAACCTTGATGCCGGCCTTTGTCGATGTTCGGCTCCCCCCGAATTCGCCGGGCGTCATCGAGGTCCCCTGCCAGGGGGCGATTCTCGCGGAGGAGATCGCCGCGGGATCGACGAATGGCCGGCCCATTCGCGTCGTGGCGTCAGGACAAGTCGCCCTTGCGGCGGCAATCGAGGCCGTCCGGCGAATTCCGGCGAAGGCCGCCATCGGCAGACTTTCGATCGAAGGGCGAGGTACGGTTTCGCCGGAAACGGTAGAATTGCTGACGGCCCTCAACGTGGCCCTGATTCTTTCGGATGAGGTCCTGCCTGATGCGTGCGACCCGCCGCCGCGCAGCGGCGACGGCGAGAATAACGGCGCCATGTTCCCGATTTCCGGAGTGATCGCGATCGCCCCCGCCGAAGGCGACAATCGTTTCCTTGCTGCGGCCGGCAAGCGCTTGCTTGACAGCGGGCCCTTGCGTCTGGCGCCCCAGGAAGCCCTTGAAGCGATCACCACAGACGCCGCCTTCGCATTGGGCGAAGAAGCGTCGCGCGGCGTCATTGCTCCGGGGCGGCGCGCCACATTCGCGGTGCTGGACCGCAATCCGCTTGCAACGCCCGCCGAGACATGGGCCGCGATCAGCGGCGAAGCTTTTTCGACGGCGGCGCAATAGGCGTCAAAACGGCGTCTTGAAATCCGCAAAGCGCGGCGCCTTCGCGTCCTTGTCGGACAGGACCGCGCGCGCTGGATCGATCCCCCAGTCGATTGCAAGATCGGGGTCACTCCAGAGAACGCCGCCGTCATGCGGCTGCGAATAAAAGTCCGTCACCTTATAGGCCACGTCCGTATGCGGCTCTAGCGTTGCAAAGCCGTGCAGGAATCCGGCGGGAACGAACAGCTGCGCGCCGTTCTCGGCCGACAAGAGCGCCCGCACATGGCGGCCGTAAGTCGGCGACCCGCGCCGCACATCGACGGCGATATCGATGACGGCGCCGCGCATCACGCGTACAAGCTTTCCTTGTGCGCGGGGCGGCGACTGATAGTGAAGGGCGCGCACCGTCCCTGCGTCCGCCGAATACGAGTGATTGTCCTGAACGAAAACCTGGCCGACGCCCGCCTGCCGGAAGCGTTCCGCGTTCCAGGTCTCGACGAAATACCCGCGCGCGTCGCCCCAGCGCTTGGGCGTCAGAATGAGGACGCCGTCGATTTCGGTTTTCTGAACGTCAAGCATTTGCGGTTTCCCATTAAGCCGGCGCCGTCAGGCGACGTAGTACAATATAGCCCCCGCCGCGACCGCGCCGATCGCCAGAGCGCTTTCCCGCAGATAATCGATCTTTATGTATTTCGACGCGTATTTCCAGTTGAAGGGAATGGCGAGAAGCGGCGTCAGCGCGGCGAAGAGGATCGCAGCGTTCGCGCCGGCTGCTTTGAAAAGCAGGGGCGTCACGGCGAACATCGCAACCCCCGGAGCGGCCGAAACGACAGTGTACTGGCGGCTGTCCCCGCCGGTCAGCAGCACCGAGGACAACAGCTTGTAAGGCGCCAGAAGGAGCGACACCGACAACAGCCGGATGAAATGGGCGACGCCTTCATAAGCGTCTGGATAGAGGATATCCACCGCGATATCGGCGAAGGCGATGATCGCGATGAACAGCGCGAGGGACCCGCATTCATAGATAAGCCGCATGCGTCGGTAGACGCGCGTCAGATCATGCGGGCGCTCGCGATGGAGTTCGGCGAGCGCCGGATAGGCGACGCGGCGTTGAATCAGTTCGATCAGATTGCGCCCGGTGAAAATCCAGATGACGCCGATCGAGTAAAGGCCGAATGCAACCTTGTCGAACAGCGCAGCGAAGATGACCTGGTCGCCGCGCTGAGCGAGCCAGCCGAGCGTCGAGGCGAGAAGGAGCCATTTTCCATAGCCGAAGATCTCATTGAAATGCGCGCGTTCAAAACCGAACTGCGCCGGCGGACCGCTGAGAAATAAATGCGATCCGATCACCTTGGCGCCCGCGGAAATCACCGCGCCGACCGCCAGCGAATAGGCGCCAAATCCCGCCAGCGCCGCAATGACTGTCGAAGCAATTGAAACTATTTGGGCCCCAAGCTCGAGGCGCACCACCGGCACGAGATTGAGCGCGCGATTGTGGAGCGCGACGCGCATCGCAGAAAACCCGGTGATGGCGACTGACAACGCCATCAGCGCCATAAACCATGGCAGGCGCGGATCGGCGTATACCGAGGCCTCCGGAAAAACACCGGCGGCCGCCAGCGGGCCAAGCGCCGCCGTCGCCGCGAGCATGACCAGCGCGATAAGGAGCGCGCGCAGCAGCTGCATCGTTCGCGCGGTCGCGAGGAACGCCGGGTCATCGCCCTTCTTCGACCGAACGATGCTGGCGTCGAGGCCGAGATCGCTCAGCATGCCGATCAGGATCTCGATCGAGAGAACGAGCGCCATCAGGCCGAACGCATCCGGCGCAAGAATCCGCGTCATGATGAGATTTGAGGCGAGCCTTAACCCTTGGGCCGCGCCAAATCCGCCAAGCGCGACTGCGCCGCCCTTCATCGCCCGGCCCTTGAGCGACGCGCCAGGCGACAAGAAGGATCGCAACCGGGAGAGCATGAGTGGATTTGGTTAACCGCCGAAGTGGTGATGAATTGTCAGCGATACGATAACGCGCGGGCAATGCAAGGGGCATGACGGGTTGCGGCGACGCTGGCGCAAGCGGCGCGAAATTTGTTAGGGAACAGCGTTCGCGTCCAAGGCGCCGGGATTTCGATGGTTGACCGCTATGTTCTGATCATTGGCGCGATGAAGGCCGGGACGACGACCTTGTTCGATCATCTGGCCGCGCACCCGGCGATTGCTCCCTCGCGCCCGAAGGAACCTGGCTTCTTCGCTTTCGACGACCTCTATGCGGGCGGCCGCGAGGCCTATCACGCCTTGTTCGATTTCGACCCGACTATTCACGCGATAAGGCTCGACGGCAGCACCGATTACGCGAAATTTCCCCACTGCGGCGACGTACCGGCCCGCCTTAAGTCCTTCGGCGGCGCGTTCCGGCTGATTTACCTTCTGCGCCATCCCCTTCGACGGATTGAAAGCCACGCCCAGCATGTTCAGCACAAGAAGCGGGAGGTCGGGCGCATCGATTCCGGTCGCGCAGACCACGGCCTTGACGCCGGCATATCGCCAGTATCGCTCGACATTTCGCGCTACGCGATGCAGCTTGATCAATATGCGGATTATTTTGACAGCGGCGCCCTGCTGGTGACGTCGCTGGAGCGCCTGACCAGCGACCCGGCGGATGTCTTGGACGCCGTCTGCCGACATATCGGCGTCGATCCGCAGCGCCTTCCTGACTCCCTTGCGCAACGAAATCCCGGCGACGGCGTAAAGCGGGCGCGTGAGGTTCATCCATTGTGGCGCGCGGCAGCCGCGGTCGCGCCCGCCCGCGCGCTGGTGCGCGCGGCCTTGCCTCCGCGCTTGCGGGATCGCCTGCGCGGCCAGACGAGGCCGCTCACGAGGGCCGACGGGAGGTTCAAGCTAACCTCTGAGGAAGAAGCGCGCCTGATCGTGGAACTGACGCCCGACCTGACGCGATTGCGCGACCGTTACGGATTTGACGCGGCCCGCGAATGGGGGATCGACCTTGGGGGAGGCAAGCGATGATTGAAGCGCTGAAGGCCCTCGTCGTCGTCGGCGCCCTGTCGTTCGCGGCGTTCGTTTACGCGCGAATGGCGTTCGGCGGCGCCGTGCCGCCGGCGACGATCACTCGGTGGAGAAACATCTATCTCGCCGTCACCGTGATCGCTTTCCTCACGCCGAACTACTGGTTGATGCTGGCGGCGATGTCGGCGGCGGTGATCATCCTCGGGGCGTCGGAGACATTTCGGCCGGCGCTGTACCTCCTTCTCCTCTTCGCGGTCCCCGCAGTGAGCAAGATCGTTCCGGGCTTTGGCGGCATCAACAATTTCCTTGAACTTTTCCCGTTCAATCTGCTCGCCGTCATCATCCTCTTTCCGCTGCTGCTGCGGCCGGGCGAAACGCGCGGCGCCCGGACCGGCGCCTTCGCGGACGCCTTCTTCATCGGCTATGCGCTTCTCGTTTTCGCGCTCGCGTTTCGCGATACGACGTTTACGGACGGCATCCGGCGCTCGACCGCCTTTTTGCTGACGGCGATCCCGCAATATTTCGTCTTCAGCCGCATTCGCTGGACGGTCGAGAGGGCGCGGCTGGCGACGGCGGCCCTCCTTGTTCCGCTCATCGCGCTTTCCTCCATCGCTGCCGCCGAGGTCGTGCTTGGCTGGCATTTTTACGAGAACGCCGCGCGGAGCTGGGACGTCGCCGCGACGCTTCGCTATGTGGAGCGATCGGGCTTTCTAAGGGCCTATGGCTCCGTCTTCGGCCCGATCACCCTTGGGCTTTTTCTCGTCGTCGGTCTTGCGCTGGCGCCGGCGCTGTTGGCTTCCGCGCCGAAGAAGCGACTTGCCGCGCTTTCCATTCCCGCGATCGGCGCCGGGCTCCTGGCGACATTCTCTCGCGGCCCATGGGTCGGCGCGGTCCTCACGATCGTTTCTTATGTCGCGACGACGCGGCGATCGCTGACCAACATCGTCAAACTCGGCCTCGCCGGCATCGCCAGTTTCGCAGCGCTCGCAGCATCGCCGTTCCGGGACACCGTGATCGGCCTCATTCCCTTTGTGGGGAATGTTGAGGAAAACAACATTGAATACCGGCAGCGGCTTTTTGAAGTCGGCTGGACCGTGGTCCGACAAAACCCGCTGCTCGGATCTGAACACTACATCGAGACGCCGGCGATGCAGTCCCTCGTGCAAGGCCAGGGGATCATCGACATCGTCAACGCTTATCTGCGAATCGCTCTTGATTCCGGCCTCATCGGCCTGTCGCTTTATCTGGGCGCGGTCAGCTTCTCAATGCTCGCCGTCTTGCGCGCGATCGGGCCGGCGCGCCGGATTGACGAGGAGTTATCTTCCTATTGTCAGGCCTATTTCGCGGCGCTGTTCGGCGTCAGCGTCGTGCTCGTGACGACCGCAAACACCATCGCGCAAATTCAGGAGATGACATGGGTCCTCGCCGGCATATGCGTGGGGCTCGCCCGATCGGTGTCGCTCGCGCGCCGCGAGCAAGGAGCCGCCCCGGCAGCAGAGCCCGCGTCGGCGGTCGCCGCGCCTGAGCCTGTGCCGGACCACGCGCCGCCGCGCGGACGACCCTTGCCGCCGCATCTTCGTCAGTACGTCAAGCGCTGACATTTACCGCCCGTTAACGCCCTCGCTGTCCCGCATTGGGACGCTGGAGGCGTTACGGTTAATCGTTTGCTGACGAACTCCCTCTAATCCTCGCGGCCGGTTCGGTTCACGGCGGCGCCTCGCGTGCGGCCGTGCGTACAGCGAGGATCGGCGTAATGACACGATCAAGATTCGGAACGCTGATCGCCGCTGCGACTTTTTTCGCGCCATCGCCGCTCCTGAGCGCGCCAAAGGCCTATCCGGGTTCGCTCTATCCCGCCGCACCTGCGTTACGGGCGGCAGCCGATGCGGCGGCGAGCAAGCCGCCGGCCGATGCGGGAAGCATTCAGGCGGTTGACGCACGTTCCTTCGACGACGTCATTGCGCGCGCGATTGAACGCCATCCGCTGCTCGCCGCCGAACAATCGGAAGCCGCCGTCGCGCGCGCGGAAATGCGCGCGGCGCGCGCGGCGCTTTATCCGCGTCTCTCCGCCAGCGTCGATGCTGACTATGTGATCGACCGCGATTTCGGCGCCTCGACGACCAATGTCGTCGAATCCTTGCGGCCCGACGGCCAGGTGAATGCGGGTCTGACCGCAAGCCAGCTGATCTTCGACGGCGGCGGCGCTTTCGCCCGCATCAAGGCGGCCCGGGCGCGCACGCGTGAGCGCGACCGCACCATCGAAGCGCGCATCAACGATCTCGCGCTGCGGGCGCTGTCTGTCTATCTCGACGCCGCCGTTCAGCAAGGCATGGCCGGACTCGCCGCTGAATATGTGGCGCGGCACGAAAAACTGGTGCGCGACATGGAAGAGCGGGAGCGTCTGGGCGCCGGCGCACGAGCTGATGTTCTTCGCGCAGCGGCGCGTCTTGCCGCCGCGAAGGCGCGCGCGGCCGACATCGCCGAAAACGCCCGCACCGCCGAACTTCGCTATCTTGAATTCTTCGGCGAAGAGCCGCCGCCGCTCGCCTTTCCCGATCACGCAGCGTCGGGCGTTTCGACCCGCGAGGAGGCGGTCGCGCTCGCATTCGAACGCGACCCGACGCTCGCCGCCGCGCGAGCGCGCACGGATAGTTTTCGCGCCGAGATCGGCGCCGCCAAAGGCCGCCGCCTGCCGGAGGTCCGCGCAAACCTGTCAAGCGTCAGCTTTGACGTCTTCAACGGCGCTGAAGACTATGACGTACGCGCCGGCGTCAATCTCAATTACGACCTTTTTACGGGCGGCGGGCGCAGCGCGGAGATCGCCCGCGCCAAGCGGAGCGCCGATCGCCAACAACACGAAGAAGACCTGATCCGCCGCGAGATCGAGCGCGATGCGGCGATTGCGTTCGAGCGGCAGGCGACCGCGAAGGCGCGCCTTGAAGCGCTTGACGCTGCGCTGGCAGCCAACCGCGAAGCGCGCAACCTCGTCGCCGAACGGTTTCGCGCCTCGCGGGGCACGCTCCTCGACCTCATCGAGGCTGAAAACGACTGGTTTGAGGCGGGCGTCCGCCAACTTTCGGGCCGGGCCGACCGCGACATGGCCTCTTTTGCGCTGATGGAATTTACGGGCGATCTGCTGCGCCGGTTTTCGCCGCGCGCAGAAGACCGCGGAGACATCCGATGAGCCGCATTTCCTCGCTCCTTCGCGACGTCGCTTCGACGAAGCATTGGCTCGCCGGGCCATTGATCGCAAACGC
>DNZB01000310.1:0-325 GCA_003506635.1 Parvularcula sp. | reverse complement strand
CTCGTCGCTTGCGGCGCTGACGATCGGGGTCATCTTCGCCCATTTGTTCGACTTCACGTTGAAATCGCTGCGCGGCTATTTTATCGACGTCGCCGGCCAACGCCTCGACGCGACGGTCGGCTCGGCGGTTTTCGACAGCCTGACGGCGATGCGGCTTGACGCGCGCAAGGGCGGGGCCGGCGCGACCGCGAGCCTCGTCAAGGAATTCGAGACTCTGCGCGACTTCTTCTCGTCGGCGACGCTTACCGCGCTGATCGATCTTCCTTTCCTCTTCGTCTTTGTCGGCGCCGTCGCGCTCGTCGGCGGCCCGGTCGCGATCATACCT
>DNZB01000326.1 GCA_003506635.1 Parvularcula sp. | reverse complement strand
GTCGCGTCCATCACGTAAGGCACGGTCTTTGTCGCCTCGCCGAAGGCTATCGGGAGGACGCCGGTCGCGAGCGGGTCGAGCGTGCCGGCATGGCCCGCCTTCTGCGCCTGGAACAGCCATTTCAGCTTCGAGACCGCTTCGGTCGATCCGAAGTCATAATCCTTGTCGAGCACGATCCACCCGCTCACCGGGCGGCCTTTCTTGCGGCGGTTCGCCATGATGTCATCCGTTTCGATGCGCCTCACTCCGGGTCGGACGAAGCGGGCGCTATGAAAGCCGCGCTTCAAGCAGCATCAGCTTTCGGCGTCAATCGGGGTGGTCGCGGCGCATGACAAGGAAATGGTCGCCGTCGAACCAGCGCTCCTCAACGCTGCGAAAGCCGCAATGCTTATAGAAGCGGCTAGCGCGCGTGTTGGCGATGAGCGGGTCGATGATTAATGCTTCGACCGCAGGGTCGGCGAAGGCGATCGCCAGCGCCTCGCGCATCATCGCCGCGCCGAGCCCGCGCCCGCGGTTTTTCGCGTCGCTGATCCAGGGGTCGAACGCGGGAAGGCCCGGCCCGCAATCGCCTCAGTAATGCGTCTCCTCAAGCGCCGGATCGATATCGACGATGACGCCGAAGGGCCGGCCGTTCTCCTCGCCGATCGGGATGCGCCGCCATGCGGGCGCGGCGGCCGTCGCTGCGCGCCAGTCCTCTTCGATCCAAGTTTCGTCGTCTTGCGACTTGGCGCCGTGCAGGGCGATGACGTCCGCGCTGCGATCCTTGCCTTCAAGCGGAGCGGCGTCTTCAAGGCGCGCGGGACAGAGAGTGTGCCCATGTTTGCATTTTACGCCGCATAACGCAAAAGGAACCGCCGACCTTGGCGGACGCCGCGAAGGGTCATAGCCTCCTGCGGAAAAAGTCCATCACCTTGGGTCAGGCCGGGCAGCGCCCGCCCTGACGCTCGAAAGAACAAAGGATGATCGCGTTCATCATTCCAATCCGGCATCCCGCGAATGCACTCTCCTATTCGCGCATCGAAGCGTTGCTAGACGACACGCTGGCGTCGCTCTGCAACACCCGATCGAATGATTATCGCGTCATCGTCGTGTGCTGCCGTGCGCCGGCGACAGTCCGTTCTCATCCAAATGTTGAATTCCTGGTCGTCGATTTTCCGCCGCCCGGCGACGGCAAGGCGACGGCGTTGCCGGCATTTGCAATGCGGCAGGACAAGGGGTTGAAGATACTGGTCGGGTTCTTGCGCGCGCGGGCGCTTGGCGCGCAGCGGATCATGTTCGTCGATGGCGACGATTTTGTTCATCGTGATCTCGCAGCTTATTGCAACGATCAGCCCGAAACGATGAGCATGCGGGTCGCCCAGGGGTTTATGTATAGAGATGGCAGCGCAATCGTCTCGAACCTTGATGACTTCAGCGCATTTTGCGGCACCAGCATCATCCTGAGCATCGGGATGCTCAGCGATCATGTCGAAAAAACGCTGACGGCTAACTCGCCCTATGAGGAAATTCTTGCAAAGGCCGATATGGATTTTGTGCGGTTCGCGCTAGGGTCGCACAGTCGGACCGCTGCGTATTTCGCCGAACGCGGCGTCACGCTCGCGCCCGCGCCGATCCGCGGCGCGGTCTGGCGGACTGGCAGCGCGGAAAGCCATTCGGGGATCAAGTTCGCAGGCGCGCCGAAGATCGCGACGCAGGAGATCATTGACGATTTCAAGTTGCCGATTGTTCTCAGCGCCGGTGTGCTCGCCAAATCGGCGCTATTCGAATTGCCGGCGTTCTACGCCAAGGACGCGATCCGTTCGCGCCTTCGCGGAAAGGGCTGAGCGTCTGCCGCGCGTCACTCCGGTTTTAGATCGCGCGCGACCCGCGGGCTCGCGAGCAGCTCGTCGATACGGCGCGCCTCCGCAAAGCTTTCATCCGAACGGAATTTCAGCGCCGGCGTGAATTTCATGTCGATCCTCGCGCCGAGAAGATGGCGGAGATGCGGGGCGGCGTGTTCGAGCGCCTTGAAAATCTCCGGATGCCGCTCCTTGTCGATGGAAGCGCCGAGCGGCGACACGAAAACGGTCGCCTGTTTAAGGTCTGGCGACAGGCGCACTTCCGTGACGGTCAGCGACACGTCGGCGAGCGCCGGGTCGCGCAGATCCTCGCGCTGAAAAATCTCAACGAGCGCGTGGCGGATGAGTTCGCCGGCGCGAAGCTGGCGCTGCGAGGGACCTTTGTCGCGGGAAAAGCGGGCGGGCATAGGCTGAAGTTACGCTCCGGCCGCCACCCGGCGCAATGCTTGGGCGAATGCTTCCAGTCGGTCCGGCATCAGCGCGTCGCCGCGCGCGCGATCGCGGAGCCCCGAGCAGATGTCGAGGCCGAAGGGGCGCACGGCGGCGATCGCCTCGACAGCGTTCTGCGGATTGAGCCCGCCGGCGAGGAAGACGGGCTTGTCGATCGCCCCAACGATCCGGCGGCTGATCGACCAGTCGTGCCGGTCGCCGGTGCCGCCAAAGGTCGGCGTCGCGGCGCTGGGCTTGCCGCTGTCGAGAAGGACGGCGTCGACATGGGGCGCGGCCGCGCGCGCCTCCTCGACGGCGCGCGCATCCTCGACATGCACGACCTGAAGGATCTTGAGCGACGGGAACCGTGCGCGCAGCCTGGCGTAGGCGCCGTCCTCCGGCCGGTCGACGATCTGCACCGCATTGGCGCCGATCGTTGCGATATGGTCGGCGATATCGCGCGCGGCTGTGCGCTTGGTGAGCAGCGTCACCCATAGCCTTTCGCCGTGCCGCTTCACGCCGTAGCGCGCGAGACGCGCCGCGGTCTCGTCATCGAGAAATCCGGCGCCGTTCGGCATCGGCCCGACAATCCCGACCGCGAACGCGCCCGCCGCCGCCGCCATGTCGATTTCGGCTTCCGACTGCATGCAACAGATTTTGAAGGGAATCATGCGCGCCACACCCGAGGATCGTCGCGAAGAAGGCCGAGGATCACGCTGTCGCGGACGCCGAGATGTGTCTCCCATGTGCCGCGCAACAGGCCTTCGCGCCTGAAGCCTAGTTTCTCGAAGGTGCGGATCGACGCGATGTTGTCGGGATCGCAATCGGCGAAAATGCGCCGCGCGGCCTTCCGTTCAAACACAAAGTCAATCGCCTCAGCGAGCGCCCGCGCCGCAAGGTTTCGCCCGCGCGCGGCCGGCACGATCATGCACGCGGCTTCCCAGATGTCGCGGCCATGGGTGAACAGCGATACGCGCCCGAGCGCCGGGCCTTCAGGACCATCAACCACCGCCCAGGACGTGTCGTCATCGGGCCCGCCCCACTCTTTCAATTGCGCGATCGTCTCCGCGACCGACGCGAAAGCCGGCCGCGCCAGATAACGGCAGCTTTCGTCGTCGCCGAAGATCGCATACAGCGCGGGGCCGTCGCGATCGGGGTCAAGGGGGCGGAGACAAGTCATATACATTTCCTGTCGACAGTTGTCGCGTCGCGGGATGCTTGAAGCTGTCGATGCCGATGGGGGCATCTAGCAGAAATACGCGCGATCCTGTCCAAGAAAACTGCAGTGGGGCGTCAGAGGAATGCAGCTGCGCAAACGCGCAAGAATCCGCTTGCGACACGCCGGCTGACGCGACTTCTTCAGCTCTTTAAAAAGCTCAAATGGAGGTCGGGTTACGACTACAAAAAGGACCGACAGCGCGATTGAGGCTGCTCGACCTTTCGATCGGCTGCGCCGCATTTTGCGATGCGCCGGCGGGCCAAACCCCGCCCTACAGCGTCCGAATAATCGTCTCCACCTGGAAGCAT
>DNZB01000050.1:4524-4985 GCA_003506635.1 Parvularcula sp. | reverse complement strand
GAAGAACTCGGCGCGGCGGCGCGCGGGGCCTTGCGGAAATTCGTTGAAATGGTCGATCGCTGGACGGGCGCGGCCGCCAATCTAAGCCCGCGCGATCTGACCGAGCTTGTCCTCGATGAGTCAGGGTACACGGACTATTGGAAGAACAACAAGTCGGCGAAGGCGGATTCAAAGCTCGATAACCTCAAAGAGGTCGTTCAGGCCGTGTCCGAATTCGACACGCTCGCCGCCTATCTCGACCATGTCGCGCTGGTCGCCGACCGCAGCGACAATCAGGAAGGCGGCGCCGTCTGGCTGATGACGCTGCACGCGGCGAAGGGCCTGGAGTTTCCGGTCGTGTTCCTGCCCGGATGGGAGGAAGGCGTTTTTCCCTCGCAGCGCTCGCTCGACGAAGGCGGCAAGGCCGCGCTCGAAGAAGAACGCCGGCTCGCCTATGTCGGCATCACGCGGGCGCGCGAAAG
>DNZB01000050.1:1665-4185 GCA_003506635.1 Parvularcula sp. | reverse complement strand
GACGAATTGCCGTCCGAGGCAGTCGAGGTCGTCTCGCAGCCGGGGCTCTACGGTAACGCCGCGGCGTCCCTCCCCAGCCATTCGCGCTTCGACGCGACGCGCGTCGAGGAAGACACCTATTACGACAATCCCGGCTGGCGGCGCGCCCGCGCGGCGTCTTCGCGCGCAGCAACGCCCGCGCCGATGATCGAGGGCCGCGCGCGCGAGGTTTCAGTGAGCGCGGGCGGCGGCAAGTTCGCGGTCGGCGCGCGCGTCTTCCACGACAAGTTCGGCTATGGCCGCGTCGTGCTGGCGGAGGGGCAGAAGCTCACCGTCGACTTCGAACATTCGGGCGCGAAGAAAGTGGTCGATAGTTTTTTGAAGGGGGCGTGAGCGATGGCGCTGGACCTTTCGAAAGCTGAGATTCGCTATGGCAAGATCAGCGGCATGGACCGTTCGTTCGACTACGAGTTCTGGCGACGGCAGACGTTTGAAACCAAGATGAGCGCCATCTGGGAAATGACTCTCTTTCATGCGGCGCTGAAGGGAAAAGATGCTTCTCAACTCCGAATTGATCGAACTGTTGGCGGCATTCGAAAAATTCAAGGTCAGGTATTTGGTCATCGGCGGTTACGCGGTCGGGCATCACGCTGAACCTCGATCCACCAAAGATCTGGACGTTTGGATCGGCACGGACCGGAAAAACGCCCACGCCTTGTACAGAGCGCTTGCCGAGTTCGGAGCGCCGTTGTCCGGCGGGCCTGACATGTTCGAGGACAAGGACAGCATTTACTGGTTCGGGTTTCCGCCAAACAGAGTCGATATCCTGATGGCGCCGCAAGGAGCGCCTCTGTTTGATGACGCGTGGCGGCGTCGGGTGAAGGCTGAGGTGGACGGCGTCAACGTCACGGTGGTTTCGAGGGACGATTTGATCGCACTCAAGGAACTTGCAGACCGGCCCGTTGATCGGCGCGACATCAAGGCGTTGCGCGCCGCCGATAAAGCGGCGACGGCTGCAAAGTCGAAATCCGCGCCGACCGCCAAAAAGTCTGTGCGGCGAAAACAGAAGAAAAAGGCGAAGAGAGCAAGCCGGAGAGGCGCTCGATAAATGACCACCTTCAAAGCCGTCTGGACCGGCGCTGAAACCGCGCTCAATGGCGCGAGCGTTCTTCTCACTGACGTGCTCTGGCCGCCGGCGAACGCCGTCAGCCTGTCAAAGGGCGACGACGCGCGCGCGGACGCGGCGTGGAAACTTGAGGCCTATTTCGAAGAACGGCCCGATGCGGCGGCGTTGACGGCGTTGGTCGCTGACACCGGCCTTTGCGCGCCCGAGATCGAAGCGCTGCCCGATATCGACTGGGTCGCGCATGCGCTCGAAGGTTTAGGCGTCGTCGAGGCCGGGCGGTTTCTCCTCTACGGCGCGCATGACGCGGACAAACTCCCGGACGATGATGCGCGCATCGCGATCCGCATCGACGCCAATCAGGCCTTCGGCACCGGCCACCATCCGACGACGGCGAGGTGTTTGACGTTGCTCGACCGGCTCGGCGGGATCGCGCCGCATTCGGTCTTCGACCTCGGCTGCGGCTCGGCCGTGCTCGCGATCGCGGCGGCAAAGCTCTGGGATGTCGAGGTGATCGCCAGCGACATTGATGAGCGTTCGGTCGAGATCGCGCAGGAGAACATCGCGCTCAATGGCGCCGCCGACCTCGTCAACGCGATCGTCGCGGACGGGTTCGGCGACCCGCGCATCCGCGTCCGCGCGCCGTTCGACTTCATTTTCGCCAACATTCTCGCCGGGCCGCTTGTCGAATTTGCACCCGCGATGGCCGAACACACGGCGCCGCGCGGGCGTGTGTTGCTCGCCGGGCTGATGGCGGAACAGGAAGCGGACGTTCGCGCGGCCTATGAGGCGGCGGGCTTCCGCCTCCTCAACCGGCTCGATCATTCGGTCTGGCCGGTTCTGCTGTTTGTGAGGTTGTAGGCGGGAGGTCGCAGGTTGTAAGAAGGCAAGCAACGGCGCAACCGCCCCTGTCCTGCAACCCGCAACCTGCATTGTCCGATGTTCCAGCACTTCGACCCCGTCTCCGACCGCAGCTTCGCCGCGAAGCACCTGCCGCTGCTTCGCGCCGAGATGAAGGCGCTGAAAATCGATGGATTTATCGTTCCGCATGATGACGAATATCAGAACGAGTACATCCCCGCCTACGCCGAACGGCTGATGTGGGCGTCAGGATTTTCGGGCTCGGCGGGCGCCGCGATCGTCTTTCTCGACAAGGCCGTCATATTTGTCGACGGGCGCTACACGCTGCAAGTCCGCCAACAGGTCGATGACAAGCACTACCTCTACGCCGATCTCGTCGAAACGCCGCCCGACCAATGGCTCGCGGAGAACGCCGCGAAGGGCGCGGCGGTCGGCTACGACCCGATGCTGCACACGAAAGCCGGCGTCGAGCGGCTGGAGAAAGCCGCCGCGACGCGCGGCTTTACGCTTGTCGCGCTCGACCGCAATCCGATTGACGCCGCATGGCGGGACCAGCC
>DNZB01000050.1:0-1338 GCA_003506635.1 Parvularcula sp. | reverse complement strand
ATAAGCGAGCGGAGATCGCCGCGGCGCTGCAAAAGGCGGGGGCTGATGCGACGCTGATCACCGCCCCGCCGTCAATCGCATGGCTCTTCAATATCCGCGGCGCGGACGTGACGCGCACGCCGTTGCCGCTGGGGCGCGCACTCGTTGCGAAGGACGGCCGCGCGACCTTGTTCCTTGCGCCTGAAAAAGTCGGCAACGAACTTCCCGCTTTTCTCGGCGATGAGGTCGATATCCGCGCTGAAGCGGATGTCGAGGCGGCGCTTGAAAGGCTCGGGCGCGAGAAAAAGCGCGTCGCGGTCGATCCAGCGCTCGCGCCGATGAAATATGTGAAGACGCTGATCGAAGCGGGCGCGAGCGTCGTCGACCTTGCCGACCCGTGCGCGCTTCCCCGCGCGATGAAAAACGACATCGAGCTTGCCGGGACGCGCGCGGCCCATATCCGCGACGGCGCGCGGGTTACGGAATTCCTTTGCTGGATCGCGACAAAGGCGCAGGACGGCTCCGTCGATGAAATCGCCGCGGCGAAGAAACTCGAAGCCTTCCGCGCCGCGACCGGCAAGCTCGTCGATCTGTCCTTCGACACGATTTCAGGCGCGGGCGAAAACGGCGCCGTCGTCCATTACAAGGTCTCGACGACGACGGCGCGGCGCTTGAATCCCGGCGAGCTTTTTCTGATCGACTCCGGCGCCCAATATCAAGACGGCACGACCGACATCACGCGGACAGTGCCGATCGGCAAGCCGTCGCAGGAAATGCGCGAGCGGTTCACGCTCGTTCTCAAAGGACATATCGCGCTGGCGACCGCGCGCTTTCCGGCGGGTACGACGGGCCATCAGCTCGACGCGCTCGCGCGCCGCCCGCTGTGGGAGGCAGGTCTTGATTACGACCATGGCACCGGCCACGGCGTCGGCTCGTTCCTCGGCGTCCACGAAGGACCCCAGCGCATCGCCAAGGTCGCGAATACGCAAGCCCTGAAGCCCGGCATGATCCTTTCGAACGAGCCCGGCTACTACAAGACCGGCGCCTACGGCATCCGTATCGAGAACCTTATCGTCGTCACCGAACCGCAGGCGGTCGACGGCGGCGAGCGGCCGATGATGGCTTTTGAGACGATCACGCTGGCGCCGATCAACCTCGATCTCGTCGTCGGCGCCATGCTCTCGGACGCCGAGCGCCACTGGCTCAACAAATACCACGCGCGCGTGCGCCAAACCCTGACGCCGCTGGTTCCGACGGACGTCGCCGCATGGCTCGCCGAGGCGACGCGGTTGATTTGAGGCGCTGAGACAAAGGCTCCACTTCCCTTCTTCCTTCACCTCCCCCTTGCGGGCAGGGCTA
>DNZB01000126.1:9617-10464 GCA_003506635.1 Parvularcula sp. | reverse complement strand
GGCGAAGAGGGCGCCGAAATAGGATTGATACCCGCTTTCGAGGACCGCGCCTCATCGAAATCTGGCAAGCGCGACTGCGCGCCGGCAGCGAAGCGGGGAACCCTTTCAATGATCGGTCACAATCACTGAAAGTGCTTATTACGTCGCCGTTTCCGCCTTGAGCCGCGCAATTTCGGCCGCGAGCGCGGCGCGCGCCTCATTCGCTTCGGTTTCGGGAAGGAGGTCGCAAAGCGCGAGAAATTTCGCCTCCCACTCCGCGAAGGCTGGCGCGACGACCGCCGCCGGCCGCGCGCGCTTCAAAACGCCGAGATTGGCGAACACAGCCTTCCGCACCCGCGCCGCGCGCACGGGCGAGACGCCCGCAGGTTCGGGCGTTTCAAAGAGCTGAGGCTGGGTGGCGGCAGGCATCGGGCGCTTATCGCCGATTCGGAACGCGGCGCGCAACGCGGGAAGCATCGTGCGATTTTCCCCATCATGCGAGGTAATAGCGCCCGTCCGACACGCGCGCCTGACCGATATCGACGAAGACATCGAGCACCGAGGCGACGCGGCGCTCGACGTCTTTCGCCTTGCGGAAGCGCGCGGTGACATCGGCGGCGCTGAGCGGCCGGTCGGCGCCGGAGAGAATCGCGCGGATATCGCGAATCTGCTGCGCGCCGTCGCTCGCCGGGAAGACCGGCTTCGATGCGGGCTTTTTCTCCTTCGGCGCGGCGGGGAGATCGGCTTCGATCTGGCGCGCCTTGGCCGCGGTTTTCTCCTTCGGCGCCTGGAAGTCGGGGCGCAGCCAGCGGATTTTTCCCTGCCGTTCTTCCTCGGCGCGTGTCCGGTTGAGCGCGACGAGGCGTTC
>DNZB01000126.1:5221-9265 GCA_003506635.1 Parvularcula sp. | reverse complement strand
TGCTTCAGCGTCGAGACGAGGCCCTGTTCGTGGATGCGCTTTTCCTTCGCCGTCAGCGGCGCGGCGTCCTTGTCGCGCGCGTGTTCGCGCAGGCGTTCGAGCACATTGTACATCGCCGTCATGGTGAGATCGGGATGCGCCGCCTGCCGCTCCTTGCGGAAAGCGTCGAGCCGCTCGCCCAGCGCGCGCAATTTTTCCTTCAGCGCCGGCGGCGGATCGGGGAAAGGGAAGGGGTCGAAGCAGACGGTCTTGTTATAGCGGGGATCGTTGCCGACGCCGAGCCGTCCGCCGGCCGCCAACGCCCAGGTGACGTGAATGCGCGAGGAGAGGATGGCGAGATAAGCGGCGTCGTCGAGGGCGATGGCGACGATCATGTGATCTGGACAAATCGCAGAACTGATAAATTGAAAGATTCTGTGCTTGGCCGTCTCAGTGGTGGCGATTACGCGAGAGATGCCTCTAAGTGCTGGACGAAATGTCCGACGAGGTTCGGCGAATTCCCACCAAATATTTCGAAGTCGTGGACGATTATTTTGCTCACGAATGGGTAAAACGTGCTCGGTTAGCCAATTCGCAATTTTAGGAAATTGTCTAATTAATTCGTCCTTACTTAGGTCAAATGCGTCAATGACAAATCTATTTTCTGAGCCATAAAGCAGCTCACGACCATTTAGGTAAGGACGAATAATGGGATGTTCTTTCAAATTTCGGTCTGACAATTCAGAAGCGGTGACTCCCGAAAGAACAAAACCTCGACCTGAAAGCATCATGCCATTGCAGCTAATTGAGGAGTTAGCTGCAAGTTTTTTCGCAGGGCTCGAAGCAGCGCCGATCTTTAGGTTAGGACCGATCATGCCGATCTGCGGCTTGGTCGTGCGATCATCTTTCCACAGTTGCCCGGTGTGATTGCCGGGTGCGCAAACTGTCATTGATACCCGAACATCTGCATCTAGTACGCCGTCGGACCAAGGGTGATCCCCGACGGCATACACAATGCTCAGTAGGCGTCCTTCAGAAACGAATGTCGCAATCAATCTACGATTGAAACTCTGACCGAAGCTATTGGTCGTGATGAGCCCGAATCTTCGCAGCACCCCTCTTTCAACTCGCGTCGCTGCTCTCGCCCACCAATAAAGAACGAAATCCGTCGATCGCCCTATGTTGGAATAGGCAACGCCAAGTCCCTCAACATATCCCTCGCCAAGGGATGCCTTCATTGTCTTGTCGCCAATAAACGGCGGGTTCCCGACAATAAACTCCGCCTCTGGCCATATCGCCTGGCGCGGGTTCACGTAGTCGTAGATCTCGACCTGCGCGTCTTCGTCCGGCACTTCCTCGCCGGTGACGGGATGCTTTTTCATCGTCCGGCCGTCCCAGCGCGTGACGGGGCGCCCGCGCTCGTCGCGGCGCAATTCCTTCCGGTCAAAGCTGAGGATCGCGTCCTGTTCGCGGATGTTCGGCGGGTCGAATTTCTTCAGCACCGGATCGGCGATTTCGATGCCCGACCGCAATTGCCATTTCAGGAAGCCGAGCCACAGCACAAGTTCGGCGATGGCGACGGCGCGCGGGTTGATTTCAAGCCCGAGGAACTGGTGCGGATCGACGGTCGAGCCCTTCATTTCCAGGAACATCGCCTCAGCATCGATGCGCCCCAGAAAATCGAGCACCTCCCCTTCGAGGCGCTTCATCAGCTCCATCGACACATAAAGGAAATTGCCAGTGCCGCAGGCGGGATCGAGAACGCGCGTTGCGCAGAGCTGGCCGTGAAAATCACGCACGGCCTTCGCCGCCTTCGCCTTGTCGCCTGCCTCCATGTGCTTCGTCGCCACCGCCTGCACGTCGCGCCAGTCGGCGGTCAAGGGCTCGATGATCGTCGGCGTGACAAGGCGTTCGACATAGGCGCGCGGCGTATAATGCGCGCCAAGCTTGCGCCGGTCAGAAGGGTTCAGCGCGCGTTCCAGCAGGGTTCCGAAGATTGCGGGCTCGACGTCGCGCCAGTCGCGCTTCGCCGCGACATAGAGTTCGTTGAGCTGGTCGCCGTCGAGCGGCAGCGCCCGACAGTCCGCGAAAAGCTGGCCGTTGAAGCGGCGGACGCGCGCGCGGATGCCCGAATCCCATTCTCCCTTGTCCATGGAGCGCCAGAGGCTTTCCATCATCGGCGGAAATGACCCGGGCTCCATGCGGATGTCTTCAAGAAGACCCGTGAAACTGTCTTTCGGCAGCAGCTCCACGTCTTCCGCAAACATGGTGAACAGGCAGCGCATCAAGAACAGCGCGACCGTTTCCGCCGGGTGTTTTGCTTCCAGCGACTTCGCGATCTTCGCCAGCCGCTCGGCGATGTCGCGCGTCACTTCCGCCGAGCGGCGCGACGGGTCGAGTTCAAGCGGCGCGGTCCAGACGAGCTTCAGCCGCTCGCGGACATCCTTGTCGGCGAGGTCTTCCAGCATGATGCGGAAGGATTTGGCGTCCGGAAACTGCGCGTAGTTTTTACCCTGCCGCGAGAAATCGGCGTAAAGCTCGATGCAATGCCCGACATCGACGATGACGATGAAGGGCGGCCAGCCATGCTCTCTCGGCAGCGCCTTGGCGTAATCTTCCGCCTGCGCACGGGCGTTCAGCATGGCGAGATCCCAGCCGCGCGTGCCGCGTTTGGCTGTCCCGCCTTTTACCTTGCCGTGATCTTCGCCGAAGAAGTCGAGCGTTTCGGCGTCGCGCGCCGCGGCGAGCCGCCCGCGCTTGCTGCTCTGCTTGGCCTCCAGCACGAAGCAATCGCGCTTGTAGCAGTCGATGCTGCCGTTCGATGTCGTTCCGTCCGGCAGCTTGAAGGTGACGCCGCGCTCAAAGACATAGTCGTTGAAGCGGGTTTCCTCTTGCGAGGGATCAGGCCGTGATACGCTGAGGAGATCGCAAAGTTCGAAAATGAAGGGTTGCGCGTTGGAGCGCTCCGCACCGCCGGACCCGCGCCAGCGTTCGATGAAATCATCGGCCGTTTCGGCGTCAGGCGAGCTTGCGGTCTTTGTCACCCGTCCCCCGTGGCGCGGATCGCGCGGCGCTTGGCGCGAATGTCTGAAATACATCGGCGGCGGGGGCAAGCCGGTCCCGCCCCGGCCGCCGCCGCGCTTTTGCGCCGAACCGCCTTTCCCTTGCGACGGGGCGCCCGCTGGCGCTTGATCCTCTTTAAGCTCCTCCTTAGGGTTCGCCGCGACTGATCCGTTTTCGCGTCAGAACCATTGGGGCCTCATGAAAAAGTACTTGCTCGCCGCTTCCGCCGCGGCGTTATCGCTCAGCCTTTCCGCCGCTTCCGCCGCCGAGATCGCACTGCCCTATGAGCAGTTCACGCTGGCGAACGGCCTGCGCGTCGTCGTGCATGAGGACCGGAAGGCGCCGATCGTCGCCGTTTCGATCTGGTATCATGTCGGCTCGAAGGACGAGCCCGAAGGGCGCACCGGCTTTGCGCACCTGTTTGAACATTTGATGTTCAACGGCACCGAGAATTACGACGGCGAATGGTTCTTGCCGCTTGAGGAAGTCGGCGGCACCGATTTGAACGGCACCACCTGGTTTGACCGCACCAATTATTTCCAGACCGTGCCGACGCCGGCGGTCGACCGCGTGTTGTGGATGGAATCCGACCGCATGGGCCATCTTCTCGGCGCGGTGACGCAAGACAAGCTCGATGAGCAGCGCGGCGTCGTGCAGAACGAAAAGCGCCAGGGCGACAACCAGCCCTATGGCCGGATGGAATATTCAACGCTCGCCGGCCTGTTGCCCGCGGGGCACCCCTATTCGCATTCGACCATCGGATCGATGGAGGATCTGAACGCCGCCGACCTTGCGACCGTCAAGGACTGGTTCAAGGAATATTACGGCGCGGCGAACGCCGTCCTTGTTCTCGCCGGCGACATCGACGTCAAAACCGCGCGCGAGAAGGTCGAGAAATATTTCGGCCATATCGAAGCCGGCCCGCCGCTGACGCGCGCGCAGGCGAACGCGCCCAAGCTCGGCGTTTCCAAAAAGGAAATCATGTATGACCGCGTGCCGCAG
>DNZB01000126.1:3429-4919 GCA_003506635.1 Parvularcula sp. | reverse complement strand
GTGCTGCTGACGCTCGCGGCCGACATCCTCGGCGGGGGCAAAACCTCGCGCCTTTACCAGCGGCTCGTCTACGATCTTGAACTGGCGACCGCGGCGCGCGCGAGCCTGCAAGAGCAGGAGCTATTGAGCTTCTGGTCCGTCACCGTCGACCCGAAAAAGGACGCCGATCCCGCGCGCGCGGAAGCCGAGATGGAAAAGGTCGTCGCCGAATTTCTGGCCAAGGGCCCGACGCCGGCGGAGCTGAAGCGCGCCAAAGCCTCGATCGAGGCGGGCGTGCTGCGCGGCCTTGAAAAGGTCGGCGGCTTCGGCGGCAAGGCGACGGCGCTCGCCGAGGGCGCTCTTTATGCGGACGATCCGGGCTTCGTGCTGAAGCAGCTTCAATGGCTGAACGCCGCGACGCCGGCCGAAGTGCTGGCCGCCGCGCGCGAGGTGATGAACGCCGGCTATTACCAGCTGTCCGTTCTTCCGTTCCCGGACTATTCGACGGCGGCCTCAGGCGTCGACCGCAAGGCGGGCCTTCCCGCCGTCACGTCCTCGCCCGACCTCACCTTCCCGGCGATCGAGGAAGCGACGCTGAAAAACGGAATGAAGGTCGTGCTGGCGAACCGGCCGACCGTGCCGGTCGTCAACATCTCGATGCAGTTCGACGCCGGTTACGCCGCCGATTCGGCGGGGGCGGGGCTCGGCACGGCTTCCTTCGCGGGGGCGATGCTCGACGAAGGAACGAAACGCCGCACGGCGCTCGCCATCGCATCGGAGCTTGAAAGCCTCGGCGCGACGCTCAATGTCAATTCCAATCTCGACATGACCGGCGTCGCCTTGTCGGCGCTGAAGGACAATCTCGGCGCTTCGCTCGACATCATGGCGGATGTCGTCAGAAATCCCGCCTTCGACCAGAGCGAGATCGACAAGCTGCGCGCCCGCTGGCTCGCCGGCATCGAACAGGAAAAGGCCGAGCCCGTGCAGCTGGCGCTCCGCCTGTTGCCGCCCGTCATGTACGGCGAGGGGCACGCTTATGGCGTTCCTTTCACCGGCTCGGGCACGCCCGCCTCGATCAAGGCGTTGACGCGCGGCGACCTGACGAAGTTCCACGCGACCTGGCTGCGCCCCGACAATGCGACGATCTTCATCGCCGGCGACGCGACCATGGCGGAGATGAAGCCGCTGCTTGAACGCGCGTTCGGCGACTGGCGCGCGCCTTCAGGCGCCCTGCCGAAAAAGAACATCGCGGCGGTCGCGCGCCCGGCGAAGGGCCGCGTCATTCTCGTCGACAAGCCGGGCTCGCCGCAGTCGCTCATCCTCGCCGGGCACGTCGCGCCGCCGTCTGGCGCGCCGAACGCGATCGCCATCAGCGCGATGAACGACATCCTCGGCGGTCAGTTCACCGCGCGGGTCAACATGAACCTGCGCGAGGACAAGGGTTGGGCTTACGGCGCCTACACCTTCCTGCAGGACGCGCGCGGGCAACGCCCCTATCTCGTCTATGCGCC
>DNZB01000126.1:0-2996 GCA_003506635.1 Parvularcula sp. | reverse complement strand
AACCGCTTCGGGCGGCCGTGGAATTATCCCGCGACGCTGAAGGATCAGTATGAGGCGCTGAACCTCGGCGACATCGCCGCCGCGGCGGCCGAGACTGTCCACCCCGAAAGCCTCGTCTGGGTCATCGTCGGCGACCGCGCCAAGATCGAGGCGGGCGTCGCCTCACTGGGCCTTGGCCCGATCGAGGTGAAAGCGCTCAGCGACTTATAAGGGCGGAGTTCGCCCCGCCTTCCGGAAGGCCGCGCCGTCACTCGACAAGCAGCGAGTGCGTCGCGGCCTTTCCTGTTTCCGCGTCGATGACGACCAGCAAGGGCTCGGGGACTTTGCCTTCGACGCGCGGGCGCGCGCCGATGAAGGCGGGCCGCGCAGGATCGGGCAGCGCTTCGTCGAGCCGCCCGAGCGCCGTCTCCGTCCGCCACCGAAATTCACCGGCCGCATTGACGCGCGCGATGACGATGACGCCGGCGCGATAAGGCGCGGTGTGGAAGATGACGAGGCTGTCCCCGCCCTGAAGGCGCAGCGCGTCGCCATGCGCGGCCGCGCGCAGGAAGAATGGATTGTGGGCGCCGTCGGCGACGGCGAGGGCCGGCGCCCCCGCCTCGCCCGGCGCGGCGAGGAAGCCCTCAAGCCGGCGTTCGGCGGAGTGGAGCGCTTCGAGCGCCTCGGCCCCTTTCGGGCGCGGCGGCGCCGGGGCGTCCTGCGCCGCGTCCGCATCCATTAGCCGCGCTGACGCCGCTTCGACGACGGCGCTTTGCGGCCCGTCGAGAAAGACAAGGTCGCCGTTGACGCCCGCGATCCGGAGCTTGGCGGCGTCGCCGCCGCTCATCCCTTCTGAAACGGCGACATAGCGGCGCGCGCCGGCGTCGCGCGCGGAGTGAATGAGGAGGCCGGTCGCGTACCGGTCGCGCCCGTGATTGCGGTCGGGCGAAGGGATATAAGGTTCCAGCCTGCTGATCGGCGTGACGATGAAATCGCCGGCGCGCGCCGAGACGCCGATCGGCGTTCCAGTCGTCTTGATCGTCAGCGCGCTGCGCCCGGCGAGAAGCGCCGCGCCGGCGACAAGCGCGAGGACGAGAACGATCATGCTCATTTTCGACTTCGCCTTGTTGAGCCGCCAGACGAAATCCGCAGCGGCGGTCCGGGCGGGCGCCGGCCCCGGCGCGGCCGGCGCGCCGTCGGCGAGGATGTTGAGGTGACGGCCCGTTTCATCGATTTCGGCGCGGCAGGATGGCGCGCGCCGGCGGATCACCTCAGCGCCGATGCGCGCGATGATCTCGTCGCGCCGGTCCGCCGCCCACGAATGGTCCCGGCGCCATTCCGCCGCGTTCCCGACCGCGATGCTGGTGACGACGGCGCCGGCGCCGAACGTCCAATAAAAGGAGAGCGCGCGGCCCGCTTCCTCGTAGATCACCTCGCCGTCGCGGCCGTTTTCAACGATGCGGACGCGATAATTCGCCGGCGGCCCTTTTGCGTTCATCCGCTTAAAGAGCGCGCGTCTCCCGCCGAAGGCAAGCCTGGCGCCCTGCTCGCCAACGCCGCCGCCGCGGGTTATTTTCGCGCCGGGCGCGCCCTTCAGGCGCGGGGGCTGGCCGAATTGTCGGGATGAAGCGGATGACTTTCTTGATCGCCTATCTCCCCGGCGACGGCGTCGGTCCTGAGGTTTCAAAGGCCGCGCGGCGGGTGATGGAACGGGCGGCCGACCGCTTCGGCGTCGCCCTCGCCTTCCGGGAATTCGACTTCGGCGGGGTCGCCATCGACCGCCATGGCGATCCTTTTCCCGCCGCGACGCGGGCCGGGTGCCTTGAGGCGGACGCGGTTTTTCTCGGCGCGGTCGGCGGGCCCAAATGGGACAAGGGCGCCCTGCGGCCGGAGGCGGGGCTTCTTGCGCTGCGCAAGGCGCTTGGCGTTTACGCCAATCTTCGCCCGACGCGCGTCATGCCGGGCAAGGAAGCGGCCTCGCCGCTGCGCCCCGAACGCGCCGCCGGCGTCGATCTCCTGATCGTCCGTGAGCTGACGGGCGGGCTTTATTTCGGCGCGCGCGAGGAAGGAACGGAGCGCGCCAGCGACGCCTGCGTCTACACGAAGGCGGAGGTCGAGCGCGTCGCCCGCGTCGCGTTCGAGGCCGCGCGCGGGCGCCGGAAGAAGGTCACGAGCGTCGACAAGGCGAATGTGCTGGCGACGGGCCGCCTGTGGCGCAAGACCGTCAGCGATCTTCAGGCGCGCGATTATCCCGACGTCGCGCTGGAGCATGTGCTGGTCGATGCGATGGCGATGAAGCTTGTCCAGCAGCCGGCGGCCTTCGACGTCATCCTGACCGAAAACCTGTTCGGCGACATCCTCTCGGACGAGGCGTCGGTCATCGCCGGGTCGATC
The DNA here is from genome assembly GCA_003506635.1 of Parvularcula sp. GTDB lineage: Bacteria > Pseudomonadota > Alphaproteobacteria > Caulobacterales > Parvularculaceae > Amphiplicatus. Next base: position 623 of record DNZB01000126.1, on the reverse strand, counting down.
GGGCTTGCGCCTTCGGCCTCGATCGGCGACGGCGCGGCGGGCCTTTACGAGCCGATTCACGGCTCTGCGCCCGATATCGCGGGCAAGGACAAGGCGAACCCCGCGGGCGCGATCTTGTCCGGCGCCATGCTGTTCCGCCACAGCCTTAAACATGAAGCCGCGGCGCGCGCCATCGAACGCGCGGTCAAAGCAGCGATCAACGCCGGACGCGGCACGCCCGACATCGGCGGCAAGGACGGGTGCGAAGCGTTCGGCGCCGCGATTGAAGCGGCGCTGGGCGTCGGCTGAATTCGTTGCGTCCAGCGAAGCTCCAAAGGCTGGAGCCCGACGCGAAAAGCAATTTGGTGCGTGGGCGGAGCGATTTTGGCGCGGGCCGCGAAGCGACAGGTCCCACCAATTACGAACCGCCCTCGCCCCGGAGGGCGAAGCCGGTCCGGGGACCATCTGCCGGAACTCATCATCTGCGCGCGCCGGCTATTCGGGCGATGGATCCCGGGTTTGCGCCAAGAGGCGCGCCCCGGGATGACGGCAGGGCTGTCGCATATGCTGGCGTCCCCTCTCCCGCTCTTGCGGGGTCGCTCGCATGCGATCGACGGGTAGGGGTGAGGGCGGCGCCCCCAAGA
>DNZB01000077.1:18529-19398 GCA_003506635.1 Parvularcula sp. | reverse complement strand
ATGAAGCCGACGACGAGGGCGGTGTGCTCCGCGCTGACGCCGAAGACGTCGAGCACGGTCGCGAGGAGGAAAAGCGAGGCGGAGGGGATGCCCGCCGCGCCGATGGAGACGAGGCCCGCCGTCAGCGCGATCAGCGGGTAATGGTGCGGCTCAATCGGGTATCCAAAAGCCTGCGCGGTGAACAGCGCGACGATGCCGAGATAAAGCGCGGTGCCGTCCATGTTGATCGTCGCGCCGAGCGGCAGGACGGAACCCGCGATCGACTTCGAGACGCCGAGATTTCCCGAAACGCTGGCGATGGTGACGGGCAGCGTCGCCGAAGAGGATGAGGTCGAGAATGCGACCATCATCGCGTCGAGAATGCCACGGAAGAAATTGATGAAGGGCAGGCCCAGCACGAAGCGGATAATGCCGCCATAGATAAGGCCCATGTGGAGAATGCAGCCAAGATAGACAGCGGCGGCGAGGCTGGCGACCGCGGTGAAGGTTTCGAGCCCTTTGACGCCCGCGACATAGGCGATGAGCGCAAAGACGCCGAAGGGCGCCAGCTCCATGATCCAGTGCGTGACGACGAGCACCTTGTCCGAGGCGTAAGAGAAGAACGATGCGGCGGCGTCGCTGCGCGTGAAGAGGAGGACGACGCCGAAGACGAGCGACACGCCTATGACGACAAGAATATCCGCCGAGGCGCCGGCGACGCCGAGCGCGAACAGAGCGGCGAAAGTGAACGCGGACAGCGTGCGCCGCTCGCCCGCGCGCAAGGACAGCCATGCCGCGACACCGCCGGCAGCGAGAAGGATCGCCGTCAGCGCAAGCGTCAGCGCATCGCCCGCCATCAAGCCCTCGAACGGGTTTTTCGTCGCCATCGC
>DNZB01000077.1:653-18159 GCA_003506635.1 Parvularcula sp. | reverse complement strand
AGGCCGATGATGTTGGCGATGACCGTGGTGCCGAGATAAAGCGCGATCGTCTTGACGCCGATGGTGCCGAGCCTCGCCGGATCGCCGAGCGCGACAACGCCGGCGACAAGCGTCAGGAAAATCAGCGGCACGATGACGAGGCGGATCAGCGCGATGAAGAGATCGCCCGCGACGCGCACATTTGCGAGCAGCGCTTCAGCAGCGCCGGCGTCCATCGCCCGCGAGACGAGGACCCCGAACAGGACGCCCAGAACCAAGCCCAGAAAGACGCGTTTCCACAGCTTGATCCTGAACCATCCCGCCATCCTTCAGGGTCCCTCTTGTTCGCCTCGCGCGGCGGTCAGTCGTCCTGCTTCATGAGCTGTCGCGCAAAGTAAGCATATTCAAGCGCGGTGCGATAGGCGAGCTGGTCCTGATTCGCCGTGCCGCCGTGGCCCCCTTCGATGTTCTCGTAATAGAGGACGGGATAGCCGAGCGCCTTCAGCTTCGCGACCGCTTTCCTCGCATGGCCTGGATGCACGCGGTCGTCCTTCGTCGAGGTGTAGAAGAACGCTTCCGGATAGGGCTTTCCCTGTTCAAGCTTCTGATAGGGCGAGTACTGAGAAATATACGCCCACTCCTCCGGCTTGTCAGGATCGCCATATTCGCCCATCCACGAAGCGCCGGCGAGAAGCTGCGAATAGCGGCGCATGTCGAAGAGCGGCACGCCGATGTCGATCGCGCCGTAAAGTTCCGGTCGCTGCGTCAGGATCGCGCCCATCAGGAGACCGCCGTTCGAGCGCCCGACCGCGCCGAGCTTTTGCGGCGACGTCACGCCTGTTTCGATCAGATGCTCCGAGATCGCGATGAAGTCGTCGAAGGACCGCTGCCGGTTCTCCTTCAGCGCGGCTTCGTGCCATTTCGGCCCGTATTCCGAGCCGCCGCGGATGTTCGAGAGCACGAGGACGCCGCCGCGGCTGACCCACATTTTCCCGGCGAGCGCGCCGTGCTGGGGCCTGCCGGGATCGGCGTAATAGAGCGGCAAGGTGGCGGCGAGAAATCCTCCGTATCCGTATTGAACGGTCGGGGCGTTCCCGGCGGCGAGCACGCCCGATTTCGCCATCAGGTAATAAGGAACCCTCGTTCCGTCCGCCGACGTCGCAAAGCGCTGTTCGACGACGACGTCCGCGGCGTCGTAAAAGGCCGGCGCCGCGGCGATTTTCTGCAGCGCGTTCGCCGGCGTCAGCCAGAACAGCGAATCAGGCGTGGTCAGGCTCTCGAAGGAAATGAGCGCGTCGTCCGTTCCCCCGCCGGCTGATACGATTTGCAGCGCGCCGTTCGCCGGAGCGGCGACCGGCTTTCGATTCCATTTGGTTTTTTTCCGGTCGCGAACCAGGCGAACGGCCTTACCGGATACGTCTTCGAGATACTGGACGATGATGTTCGACTTGCCGATCTCCACTTGCTCGATCGACTGATTGTCCGCCGCCGCCATGACGAGTTCGGCGCGATCACGCCGAAGATCATAGGCGACGATCGACCCTTGTTCATAGGTCCGGCTGCGGAACTCCCACGGCTCGCGCAACAGGAAGATCGCCCGCCCGTCGATGACGCCCTGAAGATCGGAGTTCTTCGGCAGCGGCAGCGTGCGCTTTTCGCCGTCCGCGCCGGCCGCGTAGTCATATTCGGTTTCGAAGAAACTGACCGCGCGCTGCGCGAAGAGGTGCGCGGCGCCGCCGTCCTGCTCCACCCGGCCCCAGACCGCGACGTCCGTTTCCGCGCCTTCCGCGAACGCCGGCGCCTCTGCGACCGGCTGACCGCGCTTCCACACGCGCGAGAAGCGCGGATAGCCGGAGGTCGTCAGCGATCCGGCGCCGAGGTAAGTTCCGACAAGCAGCGTGTCCTTGTCGATCCACGCGACGCCCGATTTCGCCTCGCCGAGCGTGAACCCCCCGTCTACGAAGGATTTCGACGCCGTGTCGAATTCGCGCCAGTAGGCGGCGTCCTTGCCGCCGTCGGAAAGTTCAACCATGCAGTGAATATATTCGGGCGACAGGCAGACGATGTCGCCGTGGATCCAGTTGCGTCCCTCGTCCGCAGCGAGCTTGTCGAAATCGATGACCGTCTCCCATTCCGGCGCGCCCTTGCGATAGCTCTCAACGCTCGCCCGCCGCCACAGGCCGCGGACATGGGCGGCGTCCTGCCAGAAATTGTAGACCTTCCCATTATGCATCTCGCCATAGGGAATGCGCGCCGTCGAATTGAGGATCGCCCTGGCTTCCTCGACCATCGGCTGAAAACGGGGATCGGCTTCAAGCGCCGCGAGGCTTTCGGCGTTCTGCTCCTTCACCCAGGCGATCGCTTTTTCGCCTTCAACCTCTTCAAGCCAGAGATAGGGGTCGGCGGCGGCCGCTGAAACGCTGATCGCCGCCGCGGCGGCGGCCGCCAGAAGTCTTTTCGTCATCGCGCTGTCCCCAAATGAGATGGCCCCCGGACGTTCCGCCGCCCGGGCCGGTCACCAACGCTTAACCATGCCGGCCCGCATGTCAAAACGCTCCGCCGCGCCCGGAACGCCGGTCGGCTAAAGTTTTAGACAGCCGCTTAGCGAAGGTTTGAGCGTCGGCGCCTATCCTGCACAGCGGGGGCGGCGAAGAAGCTCGTGGGTGTCATTCCGTGTTGGCGAAAACCTTGAACAAATCGGACAACCGCCGATTCCAGCGCATTCCGCTCGACCTTCCTGCCCGGATCATCGTCAACGGCATCGACGAGCATGACGGCCAGCTCGTCAACATTTCGCCGGGCGACCTTGCGGTCAAGGTGGACGCGCATGTCGTCAAGGGCGACGCGGCGGTCATTTATGTCAGCGGGCTCGACGTCATCGAGGGGCGCGTCGCCCGCACCTTCCCTGACGGCTTTGCGCTGTCGTTCCTCCTCTCGCGCCGCCGCCGCACCCTGCTCACCGAACAGCTGATGCTGCGCGCCAACGGCCCGCTTGCCGCCGGGCTTGGCGACCGCCGCGCCGCGCCACGCCACCCAAGCGCCGAACAGCGCATGGTCTGCCGCCTGCCGGACGGCGGCTCGCTTTATGTGCGAGTCCTTGACATGTCGGTCGACGGCGTCGCCGTCGAGGCGCCGCGCAAGCCCGCGGTCGGTTCGGCGATCCATGTCGGCCGGCAGAAGGCGATCGTCATCCGCCACACGCCGCGCGGCTTCGTCGCGCTTTATGAGCGCGCGGCAGCCGCGGGCGCGTCGCCCGAGATGCGCCAGGGCAAGCTGCGCGCGGTCTAAGACGCCGGCGGCGCCTCGACATAGGCGCGAAGGTTTTCAATGACCGAGCGCGCGTCAAACGCCTGCGGATCGTCCGCCGGCTTCTTGCCCTTGAACATCGTGATGAAGGCGAGCGCCGAATAGCGCGTAATCTCACGCGTGTCGTAGCCGTAGCCGTAGCCCGGCCCATAAGGAGCGCCCCAACCCCATCCATACGCGTAATAGGGGAATGCGCCATAATAGGACCCGAACCCGTATCCATAGCGCCCGTAAAACGCCGGATAGCCGGCCGATGAATAGCGCCGGTTCGCCTCGGTGTCCTGTTCGGTGACGACGAAGTAATCGAACCCGTTCTCAAGGGTCAGTTCCGCCGCGCGGTAGAGGAGAAAGGTTTCGACCGTTTCGCGCTCGGTCGAGGAATTGCCGCGAAAGACGATGCGGTAGCGGTTGTCCTCAATCTTCTGATCCGTAAAGCCGTAGGGACTTTTGCCGGTCGCCGGACCATAGGGCGTTGAATTTGTCGCGCAGGCCGCGACCGACAGCGCGGCGAACGCCGCCAGCAAGAGTGCATTTCTCATAGCGTCATCCTCCAACCATAGCGCCCAGCCCTCGCGGCGCCCCGAAAGACCCCCCGAATGCATCGCGCACTATAGCGGGCCGAAGGGCGCTGACAAAGCGGCGCCGGCGCCCTTCGGCGATCAGGATTTTCCCGGAACGCCGGGGGGAAGCGTCCGGACATGCAGGTCGCGCTGCGGGAAGGGCATTTCGATCCCCATCTCCTTCAGGCGGTCCCACAGCGCCAGCATCACCTGGCTGGTCACATTGGCGACGCCGTTCGCTGGGTCGTTGATCCAGAAGCGCAGGTCGAAATTGACCCGGCTGTCGCCGAATTCAACCAGGTTGCACATCGGCGCGGGGGTTTTCAACACCCGCTCGACGGTGACCGCCGTTTCCTCCGCCGCTTTCTTGACGGCGCGCAGGTCCGCCGTCGCGTAGCTGACCCCGAACCCGGCGTGCAGCCGGACGATGCGGTCGGCATGGCTCCAGTTGACGACGCCTTCTTCGATGAAACGGTCATTGGGGATCAGGTGCGCCTTGCCGTCGCGCGTGCGCAAGGTGACGTAGCGCGCCGTCATTTCCGTCACCCAGCCGAAGGTCTGCCCGACCTCGACGACGTCGCCGGGCTTGATCGATTTTTCCGCGACCAGCGTGAAGCCTGCGAAGAAATTCGAAATCGTGCGCTGCAGGCCGAAGCCGATCGCAAGTCCCATCGCGCCGCCAAAGATCGCGAGCGTCGCGAAATTGAACCCGACCATCTGCAACGCGATGAGGAACGCCGCCGCGGGAAGAACGATGTCGAGAACCTTGATCAGGAGCGTCTGGAACGAGGGCGTCAGTTCGGCGCTGGCGGCGATGCGCCCCTTGACGAATTTCGAGACCGCGCCGGCGATCCAGAAGAGAACGAGCAAGAGAATGATGACGCGGATGAAATCGAACGCGCTGAAGGCGCCGGGGCCGCCGTCCGGATTGCGGCCAAGGGGAACCGACAGGCGGTCGAGATTGCGGATCGTGTCGTCGAGGACGCCGAAAACGTCGAGCGCGGCGACCGGCCAGGCGATATAGAAGGCGACGCGCGACCAGAAGGGCGAGCGGATGACGAGCGTAACGAGCCGGATGACGATCCACGCGCCAAGCAGCGAAATGCCCGCGTTGACGACGCCGTTCGGGCGCCCAAGCGCGTCAAGGATGACGCTCGCCGCAAACCAGATGAGCGAAAGCGCGATCGGGCTTGCGATATGCGCAAAGGCGTTGGCGGCGCGCCGCAAGACGCCGTAAGGCGCGCGCGGCGCGATCTGCGCCATGATCAGCTTTCGAAGCTGCGAGCCGAAGATCAGCGCCGGGATGAGCGCGACGGCGATGATCGCCGCCTGGATGCTGACATCGGCGGAGGACAGCTGGCGCCCGAGCCATTCAGCGCCCGCCGCCAGACGATCGCCGAAATCCCCGGCCCCGAAAAGCTCGTCAAGCGCGGTGTCGCCCGCGGGCGGCGGCGGCTCCGGAGGGGGCTGGTCGGCGGGGGCGTCCTGCATGGCGCGCCGTCGATATCAGGCGTCGGCGCGGATGACAAACCGGCGCTAATCGTCCGTATGCGCTGCAGTCGAAAACGGAAAGCGCCGCGGGCTGCCGGGGAGGCTCGCGCGCAAGACCGCCGCGCCGTTCCGGGGCCGCCCGCGCAAATAGCGCCGCGCCGCCTGCGCGCCGCCGGCGAGCATCGCGAGCGGGGCGAGCGGCGGGCGCCATTTGGCGGCGAATAGAACGCGCGAGCGCGTCATGTGATAATCGGAAAGCGGTGAGCGCTGCGAGGGCTCCCCCGCCACGCGCCGCTCGCTCTTCGACGCGGCGCCGTAACGATGATAGACGACAGCCTCCGGCGCCCAGACAGGGCGATACGCGCCGCCGCCGGCGCGCGCCCAGTCGATTTCCTCGTAATAAAGAAAATAGCGCTCATCGAGATAACCGGCGCGGCTGAGATAGTCCTTTCGGAGCGCGATCGCCGCGCCGAGCGGATAGTCGAGCCGCGCCTCGATGCTGCGCCGGTCCGGCGCTTGCGCGAGCGTTTCGCCCTCGCCGATATTGCGCCCCGTCATCAGCACCGCATCGAACGCCGCGCCGCCGAAGGCTTGCACCCGGTGGGGCGCGTCGAAGGCGACGACGCTCGCGCCGCAAAGGCCGGCGCTGTCGTCCATGAGACGGCCGGCGAAGGCGAGAAGCGCGCCTTGCGCGAGGAGCGCGTCTGGATTGAGAAGAAGCAGGCGATCGATCTTCGGCGCCGCCGCGAGAAGACGAAGCCCGGCGTTGCACCCGGCGGCGAACCCGCCATTCGTCTTTGAACGCAGGACCGACAAACGCCCCGGCGCAAGCCGCGCGGGGTCGGCGAAACGAACGGCGCGGCCCGGCAAGGGGTCGGGCGGGCTTTCCGGCGCATGCGCGCCGCCGCGCATCGCCGCTTCGATATAGTCCGGCGATCCGTCATCAGAGGCGTTGTCGACGATGACGGCGCGCCCGCCGCCGTCGCCCAGAAAACTGAGCGCCGCGTCGAGCGCCAACGGCGCGCAGCGGTAATTGACGATGACGGCGCCGAAGCGAGCGCTGAGGCTCACAAGCCCTCTCCGGCGAGGAGACGTCGCGCTTCCGGGTCGAGGGCGGCGGTGAAACCAGAGAGAAACTCCGCATGCAAATCGAATTGCGGACGATCGGCGCTGATCGACGACACCCGCACGAGCGCGCCGTCCGCGGCGGCGGCGCGCCGTCGCGTCAGCCGGCGCCATTGCGAGTCGGCCGCGCGCACCGAGAAATCCGCGCCCTCGCGCAGCCAATAGGTGACGGCTTCGCGCCGGGCGCTGCTTTGCGCGTCAAGATTGACGACCGGAATATCGCCCGCCTCCCCGACCTTGCGGGCGATGATTGCGAAGCCTTGCGCGCGGTAGCAGGTTTCCGGCCGGTGCAGCCTTACGCTGTCGCCGAGGGGGGGGCCATACGCGGCGACAAGCGTCACGATGCGGCCGAGATCATCGGCATAAGCGCGATAGGCGACCGCCTCCCCAGGGCCGAGCGCGGCCTCCGCCGGCAGCACCGCATCGGCGAGCGGCACGCGCCGCCAGACGCCGAACGCCTCCGGCAGCAGCGCTTCGAGATCGGGCGCGGCGACGGCCTCGCGGCCGGCGCCCGGCGCGACGATTGCGGTTGCAGCGCCCGCCAGCATCATGAGGGCGGCGATGAACGCGGCGCGCGCAAGGGCGGTCATCGCTGCGCCCTGCGCAGAAAGAGAAAGACCGCCAGCGCATCGACAGAAAATACGAGCGCCAACGCGAGCGCGAACATCACGAGCCCTGCGCCGTCATGCAAAAACCCTTGCCCCGCATCGAAGCCCATGAACCAGGTGATAAGCACCAGAATCGCGACGCGGCAGATGTTGGCGGCGACGGCTATGGGCGCAAGGCTCGCCAACACCATCGCGTTGACGCGCCAGTCGGCGTGCTTGACCATGTAGAGATAGACGGCGCCGACGGCGGTCAGCGCAATCAGCGAATTGAGCCCGGCGCAGGCGTCGGCGACGAGCAGTTGATAAGGCCCCGCCGAGATGACGGCGCCCGCATGCGCGACCGGCAGTCCCGCCGCATAGAGCGCCGCCGCCACGGTTTGCGAGACCGCGATTTTCAACGGCGCCGTCAGCGCATCGAGCGCCCATCCGGGCCAGATGACCAGGTAAAGCGTCAATGCGATCGGAAACCACAAACGCCGGACGCCCGCCCAGCCGAACAAAGAGAGCGCAGCGCCCAAAGCGAGCGGCGCCTGCGAGGCGGAGGCGACAAGTTCCGCCTCAGACGCCCTGCCGAGCATCGCCGCCGCAAGTCCCGCCAGAATGAAGGCGCCGCCTTGCGCGATCTCCGCCGGTTTGTCCGTCAACCCGAAAGGCTCCGTCGCAAGGCGCACGCCGGCGGCGCCTGCCGCGATCGCCATGAGGATCAGCGCATGAGCGTTTTCATCGCGCCGCCACGGCCCTTCGGCGAAACCCCAATAGACGGGCAGGTAAAGCGCAAGCCAGCCGAGCGCGAAGACAGCGCCCGGCAGCAGGCGCTTAAGGTCCCTCCGCGTCATCCCGAAAGGCCTCGATGCGGCGTTCATGAGCGCGTCCTACCCGGCGAGCGCGGCGCCGATGACGCCGGCGCCGGCGTGGCGAAGCGCGGCGTTGAGGTCCTTGAGCGCCGGCAGCCGGTCCTGATGGCGGCGCGCGACGACGAAGGCCTTTTCGGCCGCCGCCCAGACGAATTGCGCGTCGGCGACCGGGCCGAAGGGCGCGGTCATCACGATGACCACGTCATAGGCGCAACGGAGATATTCAAGCGTCAGACGCAGCGCCTCGCTCGAAAGCAGCTCGTGCCCGTCCTTGTCCGGCGCCCCGGCCGTCAGTACGCTGAGATTCTGGACGATCGTCGCCCGCACGGCGTTTCGGATGTCGCATTCGCCGAGCAGCGTCTCGCGAAGGCCGGGCGCGGCTGCAAGCGCGAAGGCGCGCGCAAGGCGCGAGGCGCGCAAGTCGGCGTCAAGGATGAGCACCCGCTTTCGAAGCTGAGCGAAGGAAGCCGCCATGTTAAGCGCGATGTGGTCGGCGCCCTCATGAGCGCCGTGCGCGGCGATCGCGAAAAGTCCGATCGTCTCGCCGTCTTTCGACGTGAGGAGGCGCGTTCGCAGGGCCCGGAACTGTTCGGCTTCGCGTGACCGCGGACGGCGCACGATGACAAGATCGGGCGGCAGCCGCCCCTCGCCCTCGCCTTCGCGGATGAAGCCGTGTTGAACGCCGATCGCGGTTTCGATGTCGTCGCGCGTCAACAGGCCGAGCTTTGACGCCGCCTTGGCGAAGGGCGCGTTCATTTCACGTTGCAGCGTCTGGATGCGCGCGACGGCCTCGTCATTCAGGCGGCCGAGACGGACGAGCGTATCGCGCAGCACCGCGTCGCGCGCTCGTTTTTGCTCCGCAGCGTGGTGCAACTGGTCCGACGTCGCCGGAGCGCCGTCGCCGCTGACGATTTTGAGAAGCGGGCTCACGCGGCGGCCCTCATCGTCGGCGTCTTGAAGATGCGGCGCTTGCGGCGCCTGGCGGGCGCGGCCGACACTTCGGCGACGACGCCGGTGCGGAAGGTCTGGCGCAGCGCCGCCGCGGTGCGGACGCGCCCTTCAAGCAGTTCGACCGCGACCGCCGTCGTCGCGCCGAGAAGCGCGCCGGCGATGACGCCAAGGAGCGTGATGAGCAAGGGGTGCGGCGTCGCCGGTTTCGGCGGCGGCGTCGCGCGCGCCAGCAGGAAGACATCGACCGTGTCGACGCGCGATTGCAGCGCCTCCTGCAGCGAGCGCGTGGTGACGAGATTGAAGGTTTCCTGGCTCGTCGAGACCTTGTCTTGGAGGAGGTCGTAGGTTTCGCGCGTCTTTTGCATTTCGGACAGCGCCGATTTCATCGCACGCGCCTCGCCCTCAAGCGCGGCGCGCCGGCGCGTCGCGTACGCCGCGCGATCGGCGACCGATTGCAGGATGCTCGCCTCAAGCGCGGCGCGTTCGTTCGCCGCCTCGATATAGTCCGGGTATTTCGGGCCGTAGCGATCCGCGATGCGGGCGAGCGTCGCTATCACGGCGGCGAGGCGCGCCTGCGATTGAAGCGCGGAGAGCGCGTCCTGCGGCAGCGGGAAATTCACGAGCAGCGATTTCGGCGTCGCCTCGGCCTGGCGCAGAAGCGACAGCGCTTCGGTCTCGTCGGCGCGCGCCTCGGCGAGGCGCTGGGTCAGCGACGCGAATTCGACCTCCGCGGCTTCAACCTTCTGCGCGCCGATCGGCAGCACGCCCGAAGCCTCGCGGAAGCGTTCAAGCTCATCCTGCGCGGCGGCGACATCGCGTTCGAGTTGCTTTGTCTCGTCCGAAAAGCCTGCCGCCTTGGCGGCGAAGCGCCGCTGCTTTTGATCGAGCACGGTGTCGATATAGGCGGTCGCGAAGGCGTTCGAAATGCGTGCGGCTTCCGCCGGCCGGCCCGCGCTGTAGGCAAGCTCAAGCGTCGAGCCGAGATCGGTCGCCGTGACGGCGAGGTCCTTCAAAAGCTGATCGGCCGCCCAGGATTTGAGGTCATTGCCGGCGACGAGCACGCCGCCCGTCTCCTTGATCCAGCGCGCCTCATAGTCGGAAAGGACGAGGAACCCCTCCGACGTCAGGTCGTCGATCACGCGGAGCGCCACCGTGCGGCTCGCCGCGACCGCGGCCTGCTGGCCGAGAAATTCCGCGACTTTGACGCGCGGTTCGACAAGCCCCGTGATGGCGTTGCGCTGGATCGAATCGACTTGCACCAGCGACGAGGAAAGATAGCGGACCGGCAGGACGAGCGCGAGAGCGCCCGCGGTCAAGGCGCCGACAAGAAGCGACCAGAGAATGATCGCCTTGCGGAACTTCAAGACGGCGAGAAGCTCGGCGAGCCCCATGTCACTTCGCCTTCGCGGCTGACTTCGGCGCCGGAAGCGGCGCGGCGGAAGCGCGGTAATAGGCGACGGCGCCATCCTTCTTGAGGCGCGCCATCAGCGCCTCGGCGCGCTTGACCGAGGCTTCCTCGACGATAAGGCGGCGCGCCAGCGGGCCCCAGCTTTCGCTCGGCTGCAAGTCCTTGCGCACGCCGGTGATCTTGAGGATCTGCGTTTCCGTCTCGCCGCGCAGCACGATGTTGTCTTTAAGCCCGTATTTCGCGAGTTGCAGGCGAATGGGCGCTGGAAACGCCGCGCCAGACTGCGTCATCGTCGAGCGGACATAGCGCGCGCCCGCCTTATCGAGAAGGCCGGCAAGCCGCGAAAAGTCCGCGTCCTTGTCGAACAGCGGCGTCAACGTCGCTTCGTCGAAATTCTTTGAATCGAGCGTGAGGATCGCGAAGTCATAGACCTTGCGCTCCGCGAACAGCGTCGGATTGGCGCGGATATGCGCCTCAATCTCCGCCCGCGTCGGCTCCGGCGGCTGGCTGGCGATCGCGAGGTAGAGATCGGCGAGGGCCTGATCCTGCGCGGCGTACATGCGCGCGATCGCGTCGGGCTTCCTGTGCAGGTTTGAATCGCGCGCGGCCTTCGCAAGGAGCGTGCGCGCGGTGAGGCTTTCAAGCGCGACGCGCTCGGCGTCGGGATCCGTCGGCGAGAGGTTGAGGCGCGCCATTTCAAGGCGAAGGTCGGTCAACGTCAGCTCGCGCCCGGCGGCTTTCGCGACGACTTGCGTCTTCCCGCTGGCGACCGGCCTTTTCTCGTCGGCGGCGGCGAATGACGCCGTCAGCGTCGCGGCGACGACGGCCGCAACGGCGATCACGCGAACAAGCGCAGAGTCACCCATCATCGTCCTCACCTTCACGCGCGTCACCCGCGCAGCAACGCCGTCATTCGGGCCGCGCGCCAGAATCGAATGCGCGCCAGCACGCCCGCCGCCGCAGCGCGGTCGCGAAGCCTGACAAGCTTCGGACTGAACGCCACGCGGACGAGATGCGGAAGCGCCGAGGCCGCTGTCGCGGCGGCGAGAAACAGCCACAGCGGACGGCGCAACGGCGTCTCCGTCGCGAACCCGGTCCAGCGCTCGAGAATGATCCGGTCCCATTTCCGGACAAGCTCGCTCCAGTCGCGCCGGGCGGGATGTAAAACAATTGATCTATCGTTAAATGCTAAACGAAGCCCTAGCGCCGCGCCGCGCCGGCACCAGTCGACGTCTTCCGATAAACCATTAGTGAACGGACCGATCGCCTCCGCGGCCTGGCGTCGGGCGAAGAGGTTGGCGGTCGCGGCGAAGCGCTTGCGTTCGATATAATCGCGCTGGCGAAAGGCGAAGACGCGCTCGAACGCCTCGACCGGAGACAGCCTTGCGTCGTCGGCCGACGTCACTTCGATGCGCCCGCCGCAGAGATCGGCGTCCTTCAGCCCCGCAAGTCCCGTCTCCAGCCAATCCGGCGCCGCGACGCAGTCGGCGTCGGTGAAGGCGATGAAGGCGCCTTTGGCGGCGGCGAGCGCCGCATTGCGCGCATGCGCCGCTCCGCGCTCGCGCGCTTCGACGAAGACGACGCGGGGGAATTGCGCCTTGAGATCATCGACGCCGCCGGGCGTCATGTTGTCGCCGACGATGATTTCGTAACGCGCGCGCGCAAGCGTCTGCCGTTCGAGGCTTTCAAGGCAGAGCGCCAGCAGCGCCTTCTGGCTGAAATGCGGAATGATGACGCTGACGTCCGGCATCGCGCCTTACTCCCCGACGGGCGCGACGGGCGCGCGCCGGCCCGGCAGCGCGACGGGCGAACGCCGCTCGAACGCTTTTGCATAGGCGCGCAAGAGCGCGGGAGCGGAATGCGCCCAGCTGAACTGCGTCAACACGCGCTCGCGCCCCAGAGCGCCCATGTCGCGGCGAAGTTCCGGATCGTTCAAGAGCGCGTCGATCTTCAGCGCGAAATCTGCGACATTGTCGGGCCTCGCATAAAGCGAGGCCGCGCCCGCCGAGCGGCGCCCCTCCGTCGTCTCGAACTGCACGATCGGCTTGCCGAGCGCCATATATTCGAGAATTTTGTTCATCGTCGACTTGTCGTTCATCGCGCAGGCGCGGTCGGAGTTGAGGCAGACATCCGCGGTGTTGAGCGCATCGAGAAAAAGGTCGTCGTCGACGCGGCCGTAGAAATCCATGTAGTCCGCGACGCCTTTCGCCTTCGCGAGCGCCTTGACGTTTGCAAGCTCCGGCCCGTCGCCGATGATGGCGAACTGCACGTCGGTGCGCCCCACATGATTGACGAGATGCGCGACCGCGCCGACGAGAAGGTCGAGCCCTTCCTGTTTGCCGATGACCCCTACATAACCGGCGAGATAGCGCCGCCCGCGCTTCAGCGCGCTGTCGCCTGGGCGGATGACCATGCGGTCAAGGCGTGGGCCGGAGCGCACGACGAAGACGCGCTCGTCTTTCATGCGTCCGCGCGTCAGGGCGATCTCGCGGTAGGATTGGTTGGTCGCGATCGAAATGTCGGCGAGCGCGAATGTCGCGCGCTCAAGCGCCAGAAGCGCCGAATGGATCAGCCCCTTTCGGCCGAACTTCGCCTCATAGAGCTCCGGGCAGAGATCGTGATGATCGAAAATGAAGCGGACGCCGAAGAAAAGCTTGAAAGCCGCGGCGACGATGAAAATGAGATCGGGCGGGTTGCAGGCGTGGATGACGTCAAATCCGCGCTCGCGCCGGACCTTCATCGCGAGCCGGAACTGGTGCGCGAGCGCGCCGGCATATTCGCGGAAGTAGCCGGCCCCTGATCCCGCCTCGGCGAGCGGATGGCGATAGACATCAACGCCGTCGATCCGCTCATAAGGCGTGGTGAAGCCTTTCATCATCGGCGAGATGACGCTGACCTGATAGCCGGCTTCGACAAGGGTCGTCGCTTCCGCCCAGACGCGGCGATCGAACGGCACGGGGAGGTTTTCGACGATAATGAGAACGCGGCGCGGCGGCGTCATCGGCGCGCTCCGCTGTCGTCATGGTTAACCGAGAAATCGCCGGCGCGCGCCGTCGTCGCGCGCACGCGGGCAGGCGGGGGTCCCATCGCGCTTTAATCCCGAGTTAATCGAGCCCCCCCACAATTCTTTCTGGATTAGATCAGCCGATCCTTGCCGTTGTCTGAACGGTGAAGTGGAAAATGCCGCAACCGCTCAATCTCTCCGGAAATTCACGCATGATCGCGGCCGCGCTGGCGGCGCTTTTTTTGAGCGCCGGGCCTGCCTTCGCGCGAACGGCCGCGTTTTCTTCTTCAACGCCCTACACGCCTTCGACCCTGACGTCGCTATCGTCGTCGGCTGACGGCGCGGGCGCGCTTGTAACGCTCGACAACTGGATCGCGCTGCTGTTCGATCAGCCTTTCGGCGTGTCTCGCGGCGATACGATTTCGATCTTCACGCTGCCCCCGCCGATCGGCGATGCGCGTTTGACCGTAAGTTTCGGCAGGCTGGTCGGCGGTTTGCCGGTGTTCGTCGACACGCGATCGTTCGACGCCGGCAACACGCTGACCGTAAACAACCTCTTCCAGCGGGGGTGCTTCGCGCTCGGCGGGTGCAATTACGTGCTCATCGAGACGACGCGCCAGCGCCGCGGCGCGCCCGGCGCCGTCGTCGATTATGTCAGCGTCAACGGCGAGCCGACGGACATCGTGGAACCGACGCCGGAACCCGCCGTCTGGGCGATGATGATGATGGGCTTCGCCGGCGTCGCCTGGCGCATGAAGACTGCGCGAAGAAAGGCGACAGAAGATTCGCGGCGGCTTAAGAGGCTGGCGGCGTAACCCGGCGCCGACCGGCTATTGCCTACAGCGCATCCCGCTCGTCATCGGCGAAGGGCTCGCCGGCGAGATGCATCAGATAGAAGGACCCCGCGATAAGCAGCAGCACCGCGCCGACGCCGCCGCCATTGTTGCCAAGCCAATTCGACACCGCACAGACGAGCGCGATCAGCATATAGGGCGCGAGCGGCGGGTCTTCGCTGCGGAAACGATAGAAGAACATCGCCGCCGTCGCGATGAACAGCGCGACCGCCATGAAGTCATAGAGCGTTTCCATCTCCCTCTTATGGCGCAAGGAGCGTTAACGCCGCGCTAGGGGAACGGATAAAATTGACGGCGGGGCGGGCCGATAACGCGGCGCCCGCCGGTTACGCGGCGGAGAGATTTTCAAGGTCGCCCGACACCGCTTCGAGTATGCGCGCCCGATCGCCGCCCGTCGACGCGGCCTTGGGCGGCGGGTGGTCCATGAATGCGAAATGGTCCGCGCCTTCAACGAGCCGGACATCGACGCTCATCCGCGACGATAGTTCGCGCTCAAGAAATATCGCCTGCGCGGGCGGCGTGATTGCGTCCTGGGTTCCCGCCCAAACATGAATGGGAACGCTGATCTGATCGAGCGAATGCGGCGCCCTGAAAAAATCCGTCGCCGGCGCAAGCAGCATCAGCTTGGTGAATGCGCGGCGCGAATTCAAGCGAACAATATCGCCGCCGATCGTGCGCGCGCTTGCGCCCGCAAGTATCAGGAGCGTTGTTGCGCCGATTGAATGGCCGATCCCGATGACAGGGAGCTCCGGCGGCGCCAGAGCGTGGAGCGCGAGTTCCAGCCGGCGCGCCCGCAGCGACAAATCCTCGCCGCGCGGATAGGCCGACGCCAGCATGTCAAAATGCGGCGCGATGACGCGGCGCCCGCCTCGCGCCAGACGCCTGAGCAGCGGCGAATGGCGCGCTGGATCGCCGCCGCGACCGACCGCGAACAGCGCGACCGATTTGCAATCGCCGCCCGCCAGCGTCGTGACCGCGAACTTTGCAACGCCGTCTTCCAGCTCAAAACCGGTTTCGCGGCAATCATCTTGCATCGTCCCGGGCGCCCTCAGAATCGCTGATTTCCTGGGACCGAAAGCGCAGGTCGCTAATTCCCCTGCCGGCTGGCGTCGCGGATCGCGCGGAATTCGTTGCCCTCGCGCCAGTTCGGCCAGTCGCTGGAATTGGCGATCTCCTCGCCGACAGCGTGGAGGATCGTCATCGACTGGACCATGCCGGAAAGGTCCCAGTCCTCGCTGAATTCATCCGCTGGCTGATGATAGCGGACCGCAGTGTATTCGTCCGCGAATTTCTTGCCCGCCGCCTCGCCGCCTTCGATGAGGTCCGAGCCCGCGTCCGCGTAAAGCATCGGGACGCCCTTCTTCGCGAGGCTGATATGATCGGAACGGTAGAAATAGCCCTTCTCTGAGTCTGGGTCGGGGCGGAGATATTTTCCGGCGGCGCCGGCGTGCTTCTTGAGGATGTCCTCAAGCGCCGACGCGCCCGCGCCGATGACGACGATGTCCTTGGCCGGGGGCGCCGGCAGGACGCCGTCGATGTTGACGCCGCCGACGATGCGCTCAAGCGGCACGGGCGGGTTTTCCGCCAGATAGGCCGATCCGAGGAGCCCCGATTCCTCCGCCGTCACCGCGGCGAGGAGGATCGATCGGCGCGGGCGCGGGCCGCCTGCGAATTTCTCCGCGATTTCGAGGACGCCGGCGACCCCGGTCGCGTTGTCGACGGCGCCGTTGAAGATCTTGTCCTCGCCCGCCTGCGCGGGATCGACCCCGAGGTGATCCCAATGGCCCATATAGAGCACATATTCCTCCGGCGCCTCAGCCCCTTTCAGAACGCCGACGACATTGGCGTCGCTCGACCGCTTGATCGCCTGCGTGATCTTGGCCGACGCCTTAAGGCCCGGCATCGGGACCGCCTTGAAGCCGCGCTTGTTGGCGGCGGCGGTGAGTTCGTCGAGATCAAGGCCCGCCGCCGCGAGGAGCGAGGTCGCCGTCTCCTTCGTGATCCAGCCCTCGAGCGCTGCGCGGCTTGCGCCATTGTCAGCGCGCTGAAGATCGATTTGCGGCCCGGACCAGGAACCCTCGACGACGTTCCAGCCATAGGCCGCAGGGACCGTGTCGTGCACGATCAGCGCGGCGGCGGCGCCTTGCCGCGCCGCTTCCTCATATTTGTAGGTCCAGCGGCCGTAATAGGTCATCGCCTTGCCGCCGAAGAGCGCTTCGTCATTGGTCAGGAAGCCGGGATCATTGACGAGAATGACGACCGTCTTTCCCCGTACGTCGAAGCCTTCGTAATCGTTCCACTGATGCTCGGGCGCGACGACGCCGTAGCCGACGAAGACCATGTCGCTCGCCTCGAACGCGACTTCAGGCTCCGCGCGCTTCGTCCCGAACACCGCTTCCGTCTTGTAGGCGAGGTCGCGCGCCTGGCCTTTGACGTCGATGCGCAGGAATGAATTCGCGGGGTCGAGCGTCGATTCAACCATCGGCACATCGTGAAAATAAGAGCCGCCGACCGGTTCGAAGCCGAGGCGCTGATATTCCGCGGCGATATAGTCGCGCGTCTTCGCCCCGCCCGGCGTCGTCGGCGCGCGGCCTTCGAATTCATCGGAAGACAAAGTGCGGATGTGCCGCTTCAGGTCCTCCGCCGTGATCTCGGGCGATGCAATCGCCGCCGGCGCCGGGGCGGGCGAAGCGCCGATCGCTTGCAGGACGCCCGTATCGACCGGCGGCGAGCCGCCGCCGTCCCCGCAGGCGGCGAGCGCAAAAAGGCTGGCGGACAGCGCGACGATCCCGATTTGACGCATTGGAAGGCTCCCATTCGAGGCGAGGCTTCGTGTCGCATGCGCCCCGAACCCCGATCAAGGGCGCGCGGCCGCGCAATTGCGCCTTTTCGCGCGGCGAATTTCGCAGTCGCTTCCGCAGGATTTTTGCATTAAGAGCCCGGTCGCGCGCGCCGGGCGGGAGTTTCCGGCCCGCCTTGTGTTTTGCGTCCAAGGCGTCTCGGGAGGACCCTTATCATGAGCGTTTCGCTGAAGGCGGCTAATGCCGCCCTAGTCTCTTTTGAAGACGCCGCGCCGCCGTCGCTGCGTAACCTGACCGCCGCCGCCTATTACCAGATCGCAGTCGAACGCGGCGAAGGCCTGATCGCCGCTGAGGGGCCGCTGGTCGTCAAGACGGGCGAGCACACCGGCCGCTCGGCGCAGGACAAGTTCACCGTTCGCCGCCCGGAGATCGACGCCAAGATCTGGTGGGACAATTCAAAGGCGATGACGCCGGAAGCGTTCGAAACGCTGCGCCGCGACATGCTCGATTACGCCGCCGGCCGCGAATTGTTCGCGCAGGACCTGCGCGGCGGGGCCGATATCGA
>DNZB01000077.1:0-305 GCA_003506635.1 Parvularcula sp. | reverse complement strand
ATGGAGACGCGCGGCTTCGTGACCGGCGCGGCGCCCGATTTCACGATCGTCGATCTCCCCGGTTTTGAAGCAAGCCCCGCGCGGCACGGCTGCCGCACGAAGACCGTCATCGCGGTCGATTTCGTCAAGCGCCTCATCCTCATCGCCGGCACGTCCTACGCCGGCGAGATGAAGAAGTCTGTCTTCACGATCTTGAACTTCCTTCTCCCTGAAGCCGGCGTGATGCCGATGCATTGCTCCGTCAACGTCGGAAAGGCTGAGGACGCCGCCGTGTTTTTCGGGCTTTCGGGCACCGGCAAGACGAC
>DNZB01000353.1:7013-12658 GCA_003506635.1 Parvularcula sp. | reverse complement strand
ACTCCGCCGCCATCTTGCGCGCGCCCGCCTTCTTCGCGTGCGCCATCAGCCCTTCGCGGAACCACGCCCCGTCGTCCCACGCCCTGCGCCGCGCCGCCATGCGCTCGGCATTGCAGGGGCCGTTGCCTTTCAGCACTTCGTAGAACTCGGTCCAGTCGATCGCGCCGAAATCATAGCCGCGCTTTTCAGGGTTCCATTTGAGGTCCGGGTCCGGCGCCTTCAGTCCCAGATAGTCCGCCTGCGGAACGGTCTCGTTGACGAATTTCTGGCGCAGCTCATCATTCGAATTCTGCTTGATCTTCCACGCCATCGACTGCGCGGAGTGAATGCTGTCGCCGTCGGAGGGGCCGAACATCATGAGCGAAGGCCACCACCAGCGATCCAGCGCGTCCTGCGCCATGGTGCGCTGCGCCTCGCTGCCCTTCGCAAGCGCCATCATGATCGCGTAGCCCTGGCGCTGGTGGAAACTTTCCTCCTTGCAGATGCGGATCATCGCCCGGCTGTAGGGGCCGTAGGAACAGCGCTGCAACGGCACCTGGTTCATGATCGCCGCGCCGTCGACGAGCCAGCCGATCGCGCCGATGTCGGCCCAGGTGAGCGTCGGGTAATTGAAGATCGAGGAATATTTAGCCTTCCCCGACAGCAATTGCTCTGTCATCTGGTCGCGGCTGACGCCGAGCGTCTCTGCCGCACAATAGAGATAGAGCCCGTGGCCCGCCTCGTCCTGCACTTTGGCGAGGAGGATCATCTTGCGGTCGAGCGTCGGCGCGCGGGTGATCCAGTTCCCTTCCGGCAACTGCCCGACAATTTCGGAATGCGCGTGCTGCGAGATCTGGCGGATGAGCGTCTTGCGATAGCCCTCCGGCATCCAGTCTTTCGCTTCGATCTTGATCCCGGCGTCGACCTTTTCTTGAAAGGCGCGCTCTTCGGGGCCCATCTCGTCGAGGGTCCTGACGCGTTCCCCGGTCGCTTTCACCTCTTGCGCGTACATGGGCGGTCTCCCTTGGCGGGGGCTTTGTACAATTCCTTGACCGGTCGGTCAACTAATTCCGGCGGACCTAAACCCGCTCAATAACGCCTGCGATCCCCTGCCCCACGCCGATGCACATGGCGGCCAGCGCATACCGGGCTTTGCGGCGGCGAAGTTCCTCTGTCGCCGTGAGAATGAGGCGCGCACCGGACATGCCGAGCGGGTGGCCGAGGGCGATAGCGCCGCCATTGGGGTTCACGTGGCTTGCGTCGTCAGGAAGGCCGAGCTCGCGCATCGAGGCGAGCACCTGTGAAGCGAACGCCTCATTAAGCTCGATGACGCCCATATCAGCGACGGTAAGTTTCGCCTTGGCGAGCGCTGCTTTCGACGCCGGCGCCGGACCTATTCCCATAATGCGCGGGGGAACGCCGGCGACCGCACCCGTAACTACGCGCGCGCGGGGAATGAGCCCGTAGCGTTTCGCCGCCGCTTCCGACGCGACAATCATCGCCGCGGCGCCGTCATTGACGCCGCTGGCGTTGCCCGCGGTGACGACGCCATCTTTCTTCACGAAGGGCTTGAGTCCCGCGAGCGCTTCAGGGGTCGTCTCGCGCGGATGCTCGTCCTTATCGACGATTTTCGGGTCACCCTTACGCTGCGGGATGGTCACGGGAACGATCTCCGCGCCGAGGCGCCCCGATTTCTGCGCGGCGCTCGCCCGCATCTGCGAGCGGAACGCAAAAGCGTCCTGATCGGCGCGGGAAATGTTGAAGTCGGCCGCGACGTTCTCCGCCGTCTCCGGCATCGAATCGATTCCGTATTGCGCCTTCATCTGCGGATTGACGAAGCGCCAGCCGATCGTCGTGTCGAAAACTTCCGCGGTCCGCGAAAACGCTTCCGCCGCCTTGCCCATGACGAACGGCGCGCGGCTCATCGATTCAACGCCTCCGGCGATGATGAGGTCGGCGTCCCCCGCCTTGATCGCACGCGCAGCGATCAGCACCGCGTCGAGCCCCGAGCCGCACAAGCGATTGACCGTCGTTCCCGGCGCCGTCTCGCCAAACCCTGCGAGCAGCGCCGCCATGCGCGCGACATTCCGGTTGTCCTCGCCCGCCTGATTGGCGCAGCCCATCACGATATCGTCGAGCGCGTCCCAGTCGACATTCGCGTTGCGGTCTTTCAGCGCGCGCAAGGGAATTGCGGCGAGGTCATCCGCTCTGACGGCGGAAAGCGAGCCGGCGTAACGCCCGATCGGAGTGCGGACAGCATCGCAAATGAAAGCGTCAGTCATTCGTCTCCTCCACCACCGCGCCGCCCGCCGTGCGCGACAAACCTTGAAACACCGCGACGACGCGGCCGTCATCGCCGGTGACGCGCACCGTGTAAACGCCGGTACGACCTTCCGCCGATTCCTCGCGCGCATCCGCCGTCAACTTCTCGCCTTCGCGACCGGGCGACAAAAAACTGATCGCTGCGTGTTGCGCAAAGGTCCTGACGTTACGGGAATTGCAGGCCCAGGCGAAGGCGTTGTCGGCGAGCGCGAAGATAAACCCGCCGTGACAGGTCTTCAGCCCGTTCAGCATGTCAGGCCGCACGATCATCGCGCAACGCGCCCAGCCCTCGCCGGCGTCTTCAAGCGCCAGGCCGAGCAGATCCGACGACGCCTCCGACGCGCGCAGCGCGGCGGCGACACGCAAGCCAAGCGCTTCGTTCGACGGGCCGCGCATCGACGCGCCTTTCATTGACCGACCGTCTGTTCAATTATATGAAACCTTTCCCCGAGGCAATTCGAGGCGGCGATGGCGTTCGAGACGATTCAATTCTCGATGGAAACGGGCGCCGCGCGCCTTACCCTCCATCGCCCGGACCGGCTCAATTCCTTCACCGTGAGGATGCATGAGGAGATCGCTGAAGCCCTCACGCAGATCGAGGCGGACGCAACAGTCCGTACCATGATCATTACGGGCGCGGGCCGGGGCTTTTGCGCAGGACAAGATCTGTCGGACCGCGCCGTGACGCCGGGCGCCGAGGCGCCCGATCTCGGCGAGTCCGTCGAGAAACGCTACAATCCGCTGATCCGCCGTCTAATCGCACTGCCGATGCCGGTCGTCGCCAGCGTCAACGGCGTCGCGGCGGGCGCGGGCGCCTCGCTCGCTTTCGCCGCGGATATCTGCCTCGCCGCGAAATCGGCGAAGTTCATCATGTCCTTCGCCAATATCGGCCTCGTGCCGGATTCGGGAAGCTCCTGGGCGCTGCCGCGCCTCGCCGGGCAAGCGCGCGCGCTCGGCCTTGCCTTGACCGGCGAACCCTTGCCCGCGGAAACCGCCGCAGACTGGGGCCTCATCTGGAAATGCGTCGATGACGACAAGCTCGCCGAAGAAACCGATGCGCTCGCCGCCAAATTCGCCAGCGCGCCGACGCGCGGCCTTGCCGAGACGAAAAAGCTCATTCGCGGCGCGTTCACACGAACGCTTCAAGAGCAGCTCGACCTTGAACGCGACCGCATGCGCGAGCTTGGGCGAAGCGAGGACTACCGTGAAGGCGTCGATGCGTTTTTAAACAAGCGCAAACCGAGCTTCAAAGGGAGATAAGGGAATGTCCGTGCTTTCGCTGCAAAGTTACGCTCTTCAGACATGGACGAGCGGCGCCGGGGCCGAAACGCGGATCGCTTCCGCCGTAACGGGGGAGACGGTCGCCGCCTTCGCGCCTGCCTCGCTCGATTTTCGCGCGATGGCGGCCCACGCCCGCGATGTAGGCGGCGCCAATCTCCGCAGGCTGACGTTCCTGGAGCGCGCCGCGATCGTGAAAGCGCTCGGCCAAGCGATCATGGACCGGAAGGACGAGCTTTACGTCCTCAATTTTCACACCGGCGCGACGCGTAAGGACGGCTGGATCGACATCGAAGGCGGGGCCGGCACGCTTTTCTCCATGGCGTCGAAGGCCAAGCGAGAGCTTCCCGACGACGTCATCCTTATCGACGGCGCGGTAGAGCAGATCTCGCGCGAAGGCACATTTGTGGCGCAGCATGTGCTGACCTCGCTCAAAGGCGTCGCGGTTCACATCAACGCCTTCAACTTTCCCGTCTGGGGGATGCTTGAAAAGCTCGCCGTCTCGCTGATCGCCGGCGTTCCCGCTATCGTGAAGCCCGCGACCTCGACCGCCTATCTTGCGGAGGCTGCGTTCCGTATTCTGGTCGAGACCGGAAAGGTTCCCGGCGGCGCCTTGCAACTCGTCATCGGTTCGACTGGCGATCTCTTCGATTACCTCAGCGGTCAGGACGTCGTCTCCTTCACCGGCTCGGCGGCGACGGCGGCAAAGCTGAAAAGTCATCCCGTCATTATCCACGAAGGCGTACGCTTCATCGCCGAGCAGGACAGCCTCAACGCCGCGATGCTCGCCCCTGACGCAACCGCGGAGACGCCGGAGTTCCAGTTGTTCGTCAAGGAAGTCGTGCGCGAAATGACGGTGAAGGCCGGGCAGAAGTGCACCGCCATCCGCCGCGCGCTCGTTCCCGACGCCCTCCTCCCCGCCGCCGAGAAAGCGATCTCGGAGGCGCTCGCCAAAACGACGATCGGCGATCCCGCGCGCGAGGAGGTGCGCATGGGCGCGCTTGTCAGCCTTGGCCAGCGCGCCGATGTCGAAGCGCGCATCGCCGACCTTTCCCGCGAGGCGCGAGTCGCCTACGCCGCGCCGCCTTCGCCTGTCGGCGCTGATGAACGCGGCGCCTTTGTCGCTCCGACCTTGCTCGTCTGCGACGACCCCGCGCATGCGCGCGCCGTGCATGAGGTCGAGGCTTTCGGTCCCGTCGCGACGCTGATGCCTTACAAGTCGCTTGCCGACGCCATCGCACTCCTCAATCGCGGCGGCGGTTCGCTCGTCATGTCGCTGTTCACTCATGACGCGGAAATCGCGCGCGAGGTTATTCTCGGGGCCGCGTCGTTCCACGGCCGCGCCATCGTCATCGACCGCGACTGCGCGAAGGAATCGACGGGCCATGGCTCTCCGCTCCCCGTTCTCGTCCATGGCGGACCGGGGCGCGCCGGCGGCGGCGAGGAAATGGGCGGCATGCGCGGCATTTCCCATTACATGCAGCGCACTGCCGTGCAGGGTTCGCCTGCGACCTTGCGCGCCGTCACTGGCCGCTGGGTCAAGGGCGCCGGCGTTGACAAGAACGCGCCGCACCCTTTCCGCTACCGCTTCGGCGAACTGGAAATCGGCAAGACCATCGAAACGCCTTCGCGCAACATCACGCTCGACGACATCGAGCATTTCGCGCATTTCACCGGCGATACGTTCTACGCCCACATGGACGAAGCGGCGGCGAAGGCGAACCCGTTCTTCCCGGGACGCGTCGCGCATGGATATCTGATCCTTTCATTCGCGGCGGGCCTGTTCGTCGATCCGGCGCCGGGGCCGGTGCTCGCCAATTACGGCCTTGACGAATTGCGGTTCCTGACGCCGGCCTCGCCGGGCGATTCGATCCGTGTACGCCTGACGGCCAAGGCGAAGAAGAAACGCAATGACGACTATGGCGAAGTGAAGTGGGACGTGACGGTTCTAAACCAAAAGAACGAGACTGTGGCGACTTATGAGCTTCTGACGATGAACGCGATTTGACGCGATGCGACCGCACGGATACGCGCCTCTCCTCGATGACGGCGAAAAGCTCTCGCGC
>DNZB01000353.1:6346-6691 GCA_003506635.1 Parvularcula sp. | reverse complement strand
GAATTCCGGCCATTACCGGCGCAGCTTCGACGGCGCAGGCGTCACGCCCGGCGATTTGAAGTCGCTCGCCGATCTTGCCCGGTTCCCTTTCACAACTAAGGCCGACCTGCGCGACAGCTACCCGTTCGGCTTTTTCGCCGTGCCGCAATCGGAGGTCGTGCGCGTTCACGCTTCCTCCGGCACCACCGGCAAGCCGACTGTCGTCGGCTATTCAAGGCGCGACATTGAAACCTGGGCGGGCCTCGTCGCGCGCTCGATCCGCGCCGCCGGCGGTCGTGCGGGCGACATCGTCCACGTGGCCTACGGCTACGGCCTGTTCACCGGCGGCCTGGGCGCGCACTACGG
>DNZB01000353.1:0-6164 GCA_003506635.1 Parvularcula sp. | reverse complement strand
TCGATCCGCGCCGCCGGCGGCCGGCCCGGCATGAAGGTTCATGTTTCCTATGGGTACGGATTGTTCACAGGCGGGCTCGGCGCCCATTACGGCGCAGAAGCTTTGGGCTGCACCGTAATCCCGATGTCAGGCGGGCAGACGGAAAAGCAAGTGCAACTCATCTGCGACTTTGAACCCGACATCATCATGGTGACGCCGAGCTACATGCTGGCGATCCTCGATGAATTCCGTAAGCAGGGGATCGACGCGCGAAAATCTTCGTTGAAAATCGGCATCTTTGGCGCCGAGCCGTGGACGGAAGCGATGCGCCGCGAGATCGAGGATGCCTTCGCCATCGATGCGGTCGACATTTACGGACTTTCGGAAGTGATGGGACCGGGCGTCGCTAATGAATGCGTCGAGACGAAGGACGGTCTCACCGTCTGGGAAGATCATTTCTATCCGGAGATCATCGACCCGGAGACCGGCGCGGTACTTCCTGACGGCGAACCCGGCGAGCTTGTCTTCACCTCATTGACGAAGGAGGCGACGCCCGTCATCCGCTATCGTACGCGCGACCTGACGCGGCTCATGCCCGGCACAGCGCGAGTGATGCGGCGCATCGAAAAGATATCGGGCCGCTCCGACGACATGCTGATCATCCGCGGCGTCAATGTCTTCCCCTCGCAGGTCGAAGAGCAGATTTTGAAGACGCCAGGCCTCAGCCCTCATTACATCCTTGAGATCACGCGACCGGATCGCATGGATGAGCTGAAGATCATCGTCGAGGCGCGCGCGGACGCGGACAAGGGCGCCGCGGCGAAGGAGTTGAAGCACCATATCAAGACGATGATCGGCGTCTCGGCGGCGATCGACATCGCGCCCGAGGGGGCCGTCGAGCGCTCCGCCGGCAAGGCCAAGCGCGTGCGCGATCTGCGCCCAAAGGCCAGCTGATGGCGCGGACGCAGGCCGAGGATTACGGCGAGAAGCGCGCCGCGATCGTCGCGGAGGCGGCCAGGCTATTCGCCGCGCGCGGCTTCGACGGCGCCTCGCTCGCCGACCTCGCGGCGGCGTGCGGCATGTCGAAATCACTCATCTATCATTACTATCCGTCGAAAGAGGCGGTCCTCTTCGCGGTCATGGACGGCCATATGGAGGCGTTGCTGGACGCGATCGAAATCGCGCCGGCGGGCGGGCCGGCGCCGCCCTTGCGCCGTTTCGCGCGCGCTCTTCTCGGACTCTACGCGGGCGCCGCCGACCGGCAAAAGGTGCTGCTTTACGAACTTGCGCGCCTTCCCGCGGCGGAACGGCGCCAGATCATCGCCAAGGAGCGAAAGCTGATCGCTTATGTCGAGGACATCCTCGCGCGCGCCGCGCCGCGGACGGAAACGGCGGAACTTCGCGCAAGAGCGATGCTGTTCTTCGGCATGCTCAACTGGACGCATACTTGGCTGAAGCCCGGGCGCGGTCTTTCAAGAGATGAGGTCGCCGATCTTGCGGCCCGGACGGTGCTCGCCGCAACGCCCTGACCCAATGCCGAAACTCTGGACAGCGTCAGCCTTATACCAATTTTCGCTGAAGCTGACTCATGGTGGATTCCCTTGGCGGCCGAACGCTGATTCCGTCTTTCGAACGATTGAGGGTCGCGATGGGTCGGTGAGCGGTTGTTTTGCGGAATGATTTTGACGGCAAGGCGTTGTGGCGGCTGGCGCGCAGGGCGCGGGACGCCGGGCAGGCGCGCCGGCTCTTGGCGCTGGCGGCGATCTGCGACGGCGCTTCTCGGAGCGCGGCGGCGCAGATCGGCGATGTTCCGTTGCAGACGGTCAGGGACTGGGTGCTGAGGTTCAACGAGCAAGGGCCAGACGGCCTCGTCGACGGCAAGGCGCCGGGTCATCCGACGAAGCTCAACGACGCGCAGCGCCGGGCTCTCAACGAGATTGTCGGGCAGGGTCCATTCCCGCCGCGCATGGCGTCGTTCGATGGCGGCTCATCGATCTCATCGGGTGGCTCAGCGACGAGTTCGGCGTGTCGCTGAGCGAGGCGACGATGAGCCGGGATATGCGCGCCCTCGGGTTCCGGAAATTATCCGCGCGCTTGCGCCGTCAAGCCCTACGAGGACAGTTTTCGAACGGCGATGGACTTCCTCGCAAACCCATGGAATCTCTGGAAGTTCGACCGCATGGATGCCAAGAGAACCGTCCTCAAACTCGCCTTTGAAGGCAATCTGACCAATTGCCGGAAAGAAGGTCTTCGAACTCCCGAATTGTCCATGCCGTTCAATGCGTCGGACGGTTTTTTTGAGGGGTGAAGGTGAAATGGCGCACCCGGCAGGACTCGAACCTGCGACCTCCAGATTCGGAATCTGGCGATCTATCCAGCTGATCTACGGGTGCTTACCGTGTTGCGACTGCTTACGCAGTGCTTACGTGAACTTTTCGCGAGTTGAAAGATCAGAACGAGGGCCTCGCAAATCCTTGTTCCTGTAGTCCTTTTTCATCTCCTCTTGTTCGCGCTTCCTGTTGACATCCGCCTTCGGAGGGCAACGCTCTATCCAGCTGAGCTACGGGTGCAGACGCAAGGTCGTCTAGCCCAGACATTCCGGGTCGGCAATGCGCCTGCTGGTCGGGGCGGCCTCTTTCCGGACGCATTATGCGCCCATATTTTGCCCGGCTGACAGGCTTTCAGGAGCGATGATGGTCAGGATTCTTACGGTGTTGCTGATCGCCGCGACGGCGTTCCGGCCGGCTGCGGCGAAGGAGAGCGCGCCATTGCCGCCCGCTCCGGCGCTTTGGAAGGTCAGCGACGCGGACAGCGAAATCTATCTTTTCGCCGCTGCGCCTTTCCTGCCCGCCGGGGAGGCTTGGCGCTCGCGCGCGGTTGCTGCGGCGATCGACCACGCGCAATCAATCGTGTTCGAAGCGCCGGCGGCGGACCCGGCCGCGCAGGCTGCCGCCACCAGGCTTTTTGATCGCGTCGGCCGAACCAGCGGTGGAATGACGCTGTCGGGCTCGCTTGGCGAAGAGGAGGCCGCGGGCCTAGCTGCCGTTGCGGCGGCGCTGGACGCGGAAACCGCGCAATTTGATGCGCTGAAGCCCTGGGCGGCGTTCGTCGTCCTTTCGGCTGAGCTTGACCGAAAGCGAGGGGCCGATCCGGCGGCGGGCGTCGAGATGGGCGTCCTGAAGGAGGCGATCGGGCGTCAGCGCCCCGTGCGGTTTCTTGACACCGTCGAAGGTGCGCTCCGTGTGCTGACGGACATGCCGGAGGCCGATCAGCGTGCGCTCTTGTCATTCCTGCTCGCCGACTGGCCGCGCCAGGACGAGACGTCTGCGGCCGCCTTCGCCGCCTGGCGGGCGGGGGACGCCGAAGCGGTCGCCGTCAAGGCGCAAGAGCCCCTTAGAATGGCGGCGCCCGGAGCCTATGATCGGCTGATCGCCGCGCGCGCGGATTTCCTCGCTGACCGGATCGCCGTGCTACTTCAGTCGCCCGAGGCGGCGTTCGTCTGTCTTGGCGCGTCGCTCGTCGTCGGTGCTGACGGCGTTGCCGCCGGCCTAGAGGAGCGCGGCTTCGACGTGGAGCGCATTGACGCCCGGCCGTAAACGCTTCTGAGGGGGCGAGGAGTATTTCTCCACGCTGCGCGGCGTCCGATTGCTTGACTTCGGGGGGGCGAAGGCGACATTCCGCTTCCGCTGCATGCAGGTCAGTCCATGGAATTTAATGTCGCTGTCGTCGGCGCGACCGGGAATGTCGGACAGGAGATGCTGTCCATTCTCGACGAGCGCCTCTTCCCCGTTCGCGAAGCGTTCGCGATCGCGTCGCGCCAGTCGATAGGCCGCGAGGTTTCCTTCGGCGACAGGACGCTGAAATGCCGGGACCTTGAGACCTTCGACTTTTCCAAAGCCGATATCGCGCTCTTCGCAGCCGGCGGCGTGGTTTCAAAGGAATGGGCGCCGAAGGCGGCGCGCGCCGGCGCCGTCGTTATCGACAACTCCTCGCATTTCCGCATGGACCCGGACGTGCCGCTGATCGTGCCGGAGGTGAACGCGGAGGCGGTGCGCGGGTTTTCAAAGAAGAACATCATTGCAAACCCGAACTGCTCGACCGCGCAGCTTGTCGTCGCGCTGAAGCCGCTGCATGACGCCGCAACAATCAAGCGCGTCGTCGTCGCGACTTATCAATCGACGTCCGGCAAGGGCAAGGCAGCAATGGACGAGCTCTTTACGCAGACGAAGGGCGTCTACGTCAACGACACGCCCTCGCCGTCGGTTTTCACCAAGCAGATCGCTTTCAACGTCATCCCGCACATCGATGCTTTCATGGAGGACGGCTACACGAAAGAAGAGTGGAAGATGGTCGCGGAGACGAAGAAAATTCTCGATCCGAAGATCAAGCTGACAGCGACTTGCGTGCGCGTACCGGTGTTCGTCGGACACTCCGAAGCGGTGAACGTCGAGTTCGAACGGCCGATTTCCGACGATGAGGCGCGCGAGATCCTGCGTGAGGCCCCAGGCGTTCTCGTCATAGATAAACGCGAGGACGGCGGATATGTAACGCCGGTCGAGTGTGTCGGCGATTTCGCAACCTTCGTCAGCCGCATTCGTGTCGACCCGACCGTCGAAAACGGCCTCGCCTTCTGGTGCGTCTCCGATAACCTAAGGAAGGGCGCAGCGCTCAACGCCGTGCAGATCGCAGAAACCCTGATCAATCGCGGACTGATAAAGAAGGCGGCATGACCGTGCCGCCGGCGGAGAGAGCGATGCGGCGAGCTTTGCGCGGCTTTTTTTGGGGAGCGCTGATGTTCGCAGGCGCCGCGGCCGCGCAGCCCTGGATCGGGCATGAATTGATTTACGAAGGGCCGACGCCGGTCAATCTCGCCGGGCGCCCGGTCGTCGCGGATATCGCGTTGCATGCCGACATGAACGCCGCCGCAAAGAAGATCTTGCGCGTTGCGCTCGTCACCGACGTCACGAAGTTCGTCGGGCAGACGGAAGCCGATCTCGAAAACTGGATCGCGACGCGGCAAGCCGACTGCGGCGAGCGCTGGAAGGCGGGCGAGCCGCTGATCGATTTTCCGCAAGGCGCGATCCGCTTCGCGCTCGATCTTGAAATCGAATACTGGACGTGCGGCGTCGACGGCAAGGCGGCGCCGTCGCGGTTCGCGCGTGAAACCGGGCGCATCGACGTGACGCTGATCCCTTACGTGAGCGACGGAAATCTGCGAGCGCGCCTAGGCGACTTTTCGATCGAAAACCGTACAGGCATTTCGAAATATCTTCCGCTTGAATTCATCGTGCGGGGCGCGCTCGATCAGGAGATCGCAAAACTTAACAAGAACACGAAATTTTATCGGGCGCCGGAGCCGTTCCATAGCCTCGGTTACCAATATGAATCGATGAAAGGTGAGAAGAAGCCGGATGGGCGCGTCGTCATTACGGCGCGTTATCGCGGGGCTGGTGAGGCTTC
Source organism: Parvularcula sp. (assembly GCA_003506635.1). Taxonomy (GTDB): domain Bacteria; phylum Pseudomonadota; class Alphaproteobacteria; order Caulobacterales; family Parvularculaceae; genus Amphiplicatus. Next base: position 725 of record DNZB01000353.1, on the reverse strand, counting down.
GGCCTACAGCGCGCTCGCCGCAAGAATGCGCGAATCGGGCGTCAGCCAGTGACAACGGCGGCGGAGGCGAAGGACGCCGCGGCGGGCGAGCTGCGATTCGGCCTTCTTTGCGGGGTCTTCGCCTACGTGATCTGGGGCCTTTTTCCACTTTATCTGCGCGAACTTCACCCCGCAGGCCCGATCGAGGTCGTGGCCCACCGCATCGCCTGGTCAGTTCCGTTCGGGGCCGCGATCCTCAGCCTGCGCCGCCAATGGAACGAGACCTTCGCCGCGTTGAAACAGCCGCGCCTAATCGCGCTGCTGGCGCTTTCCGCCGTTCTAATATCCGCGAACTGGCTCGTTTATGTCTGGGCCGTCGCCAATGGGCGTGTGCTGCAGGCGAGCCTTGGCTATTACATCAATCCGCTGTTGTTCATCGCCGCCGGCGTCTTTGTCTTGAAAGAGCGGCTGACGCTGGCGCAAGGCGGCGCGGTCGCGCTCGCGGCGGCGGGCGTCCTGGCGCTTATATTGGGCGCTGGCGTGTTCCCCTGGCCGTCCTTCATCCTCGCCGCTTCGTTTACCGCTTATGGTTACGTGCGCAAGACCACGCCGGTCGGCGCCATGCCGGGCCTTTTTATCGAGACGCTGTTGCTGGCGCCATTCGCGATCGCGACGTTCCTCTATCTCGATCAGGCAGACGCAATGACCTTCGGCCGGCATGGCGCGGGACTCGACTTGCTGCTGCT
>DNZB01000309.1:659-4442 GCA_003506635.1 Parvularcula sp. | reverse complement strand
TGCGGCAAGGCGCTCGACATCGCCCGCGCCGCCCGCGACATCCACGGCGGCAACGGCATCTCCGACGAATACCATGTGCTGCGCCACGCGGTGAATCTCGAAACCGTCAACACCTATGAAGGAACGCACGACATCCACGCGCTGATCCTCGGACGCGCGATGACGGGGTTGCAGGCGTTTCAGTGACGGTGCAGTCCGTATACGGACTGTCGCCATCTGTGCGGGAACAGCCGGACGGGCGACGCTTGTTCACCTTGTTGCGACGTACCCCGACCAGGCGGGCGGCGACTCGGGCGGCTTTCCGCCCGTTTGCGCATTCGTCTCGATACGGACGGACCAGTCGCCGGCGTCCGCCGGCGCCCATTTCACCGGCTTGGCGCCGATATTGAAGACGCAAAGCGCCTTCTCCCCGCCGTAACTGCGCGTGAAGGCGACGCAATCGTCGGGCGTCGTCAGAAACTCGATCGCGCCGAGGCGCAGCGCGGGCGAAGCCTTGCGGAACGCGATGACGCGGCGCGTGAAGTTGAGGACGCTGTCCTGATCGCGATTTTGCCGCTCGATCGACCGTTCCACGTGCGACGGATCGACCGGCAGCCACGGCTCCGCCGTCGAAAAGCCGCCGAACGCCGCCGCGCTATTCCACGGCATCGGCGTGCGCGCGCCGTCGCGGCCCAAAGTCGCCGGCCAGTTGGTGATCGCTTCCGGGTCGCGCAGTCGCTCGAACGGCACTTCGGCCTGCGGCAGACCGAGTTCCTCGCCCTGATAAAGGAAGATATTTCCGCGCAACGACGCGAGGAGAAGCGCCAGCAGCTTGCAATAGGCGTCAGGGTCGCTTGCGCCAGCCCAGCGGGTGACCGCGCGCGGCGCGTCATGATTGGAAAACGCCCAGGACGGCCACTCCCCGCCCTCCGGCCACCGCGTCGCGGTCTCGACGATCAAGTCCTTTGTCAGCGCCGGCGCGTAGAGATAATCGAAGCTGTACGCGGTGTTGAGCCGCTGGTCGCCGGTCGTGAACAGCTTCATCTCTTCAAAGGCGCGCTCGCCGCCGACTTCGGCGACGGTGAAGCGGCCCGGGAACTCGTCGATCACGCCGCGCAGGCGTTCGAGAAATTTCGGAATGTCGGGATGCGACATCTGATGGCGCTGTTCTTGAAAGTCGAACGGGCGCCCTGGCGGACGGCGAAAGATTTTCTTCGGCGGATTGTCGCGCAATTGCGGGTCGTGCATCGCGAAATTGAGGGCGTCGAGACGGAAACCGTCGACGCCGCGCGCCAGCCAGAACCGCGCGACATCGAGGATCGCGTCCTGCACGGCCTTGTTGTGAAGGTTCAAGTCAGGCTGCTGCACGAGGAAATTGTGGAGGAAATACTGGCGCCGGCGCGCGTCCCATTCCCACGCGCCGCCGCCGAAGACCGACATCCAGTTGTTCGGCGGCGAGCCGTCGGGCCTGGGGTCCGCCCAGACATACCAGTCCGCCTTCGGATTATCTCTGGACTGACGGCTCTCCTTGAACCAGGCGTGCTGATCGGAAGTGTGCGAATACACCTGGTCGATAATGACCTTGAGGTCGCGCCCATGGGCGCGCTTCACGAATTCGTCGAAGTCGGCGAGCGTTCCGAACAAGGGGTCGACGCCGCGGTAATCGGCGACGTCATAACCGAAATCATGCATGGGCGACGTAAAGAAGGGCGAGAGCCATACAGCGTCGACGCCGAGCGAGGCGATATGGTCGACCCCCTCGATGCACCCTTTGAGATCGCCGACGCCGTCGCCGTTCGTATCCTTGAAGCTTCTTGGGTATACCTGATAGATCGCCGCGCCGCGCCACCACGCGGCCGCATCTTCCGCGCGCGGCGCCGAACGCGTTTGCGCCGTCTCAGCCGTCTTCATCGTCCGTCCGTTCCCGTATTCGACCGCGCCGCCCGGCACACCAGAAAATCCTGCGGCCCAAGGCGCACCTTAAGGGAGCCTTGCGCCGCGGACTTCTTCTCACAACGTCCGATCACGGATGTCCAGCGCTGCGAGCGGGGATCGACCTCGACAAAAGCCTCGCGCGGGGCAAGGCCCAGATTGGCCGCGAACAGGTATTCATCGCCCGTCGCAGCGTCGATTCGCGAAAAGGCGAAAAGCCCGCCGCCCGCTTTCTCCGAATGGCGCACGACAAGCGCGCCATGACGGAGCGCCGGGTGCGCCTTGTAAGCGGCCGCCATCCCGGCGAAGGCGTGGTAGAGCGGATGCTTCACGTCGAAATTCGACTGCGCCGTCGTCGCGTCCGTCGCGATCAGTTCATTGTCGTTGTAAATCGCGACCTTGCTCGGGAACATGTCCTCGCGCGCGTCCTGGTCGCCGCCGTCGCCGGTGAACCCTTGCTCGTCCCCGTAATAAATGACCGGCGCGCCGCGCGAGAAGAACAGGAAGGCATGCGCGAGGCGTACGTTCCTGTAGCGTTGTTCGTCGGTCAGATCGGGGCGCTTCTTGAGAAGTTCGCCAGCGTACCGGCCCATGTCGTGATTGCCGACGAAGACCGGGAGTCCGCGCGCTGTTTTTTCCCCGCCCGGATAAACCTTGTCGGCGTTCAGCATCAGATGCAGCGCGTGCCCGCTCTCATTCGCCAGAAGCTGGTCCTTGAGGGCCTTCATCATCGGGAAATCAAGCGATGTTTCAAAGCCTGCTTCGGTCATGAAGGCGGCGAGGTCCGCGGTGGTCCAGTAGACGGCTTCGCCGAAGACGTAGAAATTCGGAATTCCCTCCGCCTTCGCGTGCTCCTTCACCGCCGGAAGAAACGCGCGCCAGAACGAGGGGTTGACGTGCTTGGCGGTATCGATGCGGAAACCGTCGATCTTGTAGTCAGTGATCCACTGCTTGTAGATGTCGATGAACCCTTCGACGACGCGCGGGTCTTCGGTCATGAAATCGTCAAGGCCGACGAAGTCGCCAAGCGTCGAACTTTCGCCCTCGAAGGTCGAATTGCCGCGATTGTGGTAGTAGCGGACGTCGTTCATCCACGCCGGGACCTTGATCGACTTTTCAGCCTCCGGAACATAAGGCGTATAGGCGAACGAGGGATCGACGAGCTTTTCGAAATTCGCCGTCGTCTGAAACTCGTCGGCGTCGCCCATGAAGCCGTTGTTGATTTTCCTGCCCCCCGGTCCGCCTTGCGTCGTAAAGGGAAAATCAGCGCGGCTGCGATAGGGGCAGGGGCCCGCGCCGGCGTTCGCGGGCGCCTCGCCCTCCGGATGGCATTCGCGAAGCGCGATCACGTCGGCGGAATGATTGGTGATGATGTCGAGATAGATCTTGACGCCGCGCGCATGTGCGGCGTCGACGAATTCCTTGAGGTCCGCCTTCGTGCCGAAATGCGGATCGACATCCGTGAAGTCGGTGATCCAGTACCCGTGATAGCCGGCGCTTTCATCGCCGGGGCGGCCTTGCACCGGCTTGTTCTTGTAGATCGGCCCCAGCCAGATCGCAGTCGCGCCGAGCCCCGTTATGTAATCGAGGCGCGCGGTGAGGCCTTTAAGGTCCCCGCCGTGAAAGAAACCCTTGCGCGCCGGGTCGAAGCCCGACTTCAGCGGGTCGCCGCCGAGGCCGCCCTGATCGTTCGACGGATCGGCGTTATCGAACCGGTCGGGCAAGACGAAATAGATGACTTCATCTTCGGGCGCGCGATTGCGGTAGTCCTGCGGCGCGTAGGCGCCGTCGCGGGCAAGGGCCGCGCCCGACGCTGCAAACGCAGCCCCAAGACCGGCGGCAGCGAGAAAAATCTTCCGTGCCCGCATCAAA
>DNZB01000309.1:0-293 GCA_003506635.1 Parvularcula sp. | reverse complement strand
TTATTTTGCAAGTAGCAAGGGCAAGGGCCGCATTTTGGCCCTGCCCGTCGCTGGTCAGGAGTTCGCTATTGAAAGCAGCGGATTAGCAAGAAGTTGCAGGGCCAGAGAAAACGACGAGTTTGCTGCTCTGCACAATTGGCGGCGCGGATTGCAACAAGAATTGCAAAAAATTGTAGAAACGAATAAGGTTTCCGGTGAATTCCCCCGCGCCAGATCTGCCTTCGGTTATGCGGGGACCGTTCAAAGCGCGGAGAATTTTCATGAAGGGCTTGTTCGCGTTGACCTTGATTTTC
>DNZB01000129.1 GCA_003506635.1 Parvularcula sp. | reverse complement strand
AATCGAATACGATTTTAATTCCGGGACATTCGAAGAGGCGGAGCTGCTGGCTCTTTGGGCGCGACCGATTAGCCGGTATTTCGATCTCCAGGCTGGCATACGGCATGATTTCGAGCCCGACCCAACGCGAACCTTCGGAGTGCTCGCGATACAGGGCCTCGCGCCGTACTGGTTCGACATCGAAGCCTCGCTTTTCGTCAGCGGCGAGGGTGACGTTTCCGCGCGTTTCGAAGCCGAGTATGATTTTTTCCTGACTCAGCGACTGGTCGTCCAGCCTAGGACCGAATTGAATTTCGCGGTGCAATCCGTTGACGAACTTCAGATCGGTAGCGGATTATCGACTGCGGAATTGGGGCTGAGGCTGCGTTATGAGATCAAACGTCAGTTCGCGCCCTATGTCGGCGTCAACTGGAAGAGATCCGTCGGCGAAACAGCCGATTTCGTGCGCGCCGACGGCGAAAACCCGGGCGCCGTATCGTTCGTCGCCGGTTTGAGACTCTGGTTTTAGGGAGGGAACAATGCCTGACATGATCGAGCCCAACATCCATCCGGTGCTGGTGCATTTCACCTTCGCCATGCTGACTTTGAGCGCGCTCTCGTTGTTCGTCGTGTCTCTGCAGCCAGCCGGAGGCTGGCGCGACACGTTGAAACACGCCGGCGACTGGATGCTGTTCTTTGGCGCCATAGCCGCCATCGCGACCGTCGCGGCCGGGTTCCAGGCCTATTACAGCGTCGCGCATGACGCGCCTTCGCACGCCGCCATGACGACGCATCGCAACTGGGCGATCCCGACCACAGTCGCTCTCCTCGCGCTCGCCCTCTGGCGTTACTCGAAACGTTCGGTGAAACCCGGACTCCTCTTCGCGGCGCTTTTTCTTGTTGCTGCAGGGTTCCTGACGGTCACCGCATGGTGGGGCGGCAGGCTCGTTTACGCTTACGGCCTCGGCGTTAAGTCCATGCCGCAGGCTGAAGGTCCTGGGCACGACCATGAGCACGGCCCTGGCGAGGAGCATGGTCCGGGTGCGGAAGACGCCGCCGGTTCGGACGGTCACGATCACGGCGCCGATCCGGCGGCCGCTTCGGCAGGCGACGGCGCTGAGGGCCATGAGCACGCACCGGCGCCGGCTGCCTCTAGCACCGCTGTGGTCACGGGCGATTATCCCGAGACGCCCGTCGCCGTCGCCGACGCCTTCGGCGCGGCCTTGAAGAGCGGCGACGCGGCGATGGTCGAAAGGCTGGTATCTCCGGATGTCTTCATTGCGGAAAGCGGCGGGGCCGAGCGCTCCTTCGCCGAATACCAATCCCATCACATGCCCGCGGACATGGCGTTCACGAAGGCCGTCGAATTCACGCTGAAGGACCGTAAGACCATAGAAGGCGCGGACATGACGACGATCATTTCCAACTCGCAAGTTCACGGCGAATTTCAGGGCGCGGCCATCCACAGCCAATCCATGGAAACGATGGTCCTGAGGCGCGTCGACGGGCATTGGCGCATCGCGCACATCCACTGGTCGTCGGCGGAGATCAAGGGAGAGCACGAACACTAAGCGATGCGCGGAAGGTCAAACGCCTCATTCTGGCTGGAAGGGATCAGCATTCTGGTCGGCGGCTTCAGCCTGTTCAGTCTGGCGAATACCGCATTTGAATTCGGCCTTTCCGATTTCGTCGCGCGGTTCACGTCCCTATACAGATCGGTATTTCACCCGATCATCGGCGTTGCAGAGCCGGTGCTGCGAACGATCTCAACTCGCCTGGGTTTCGACCTTCCGGCGTACTGGAGGGATTTCACGGTCTTTTACCTTGTCATCGGCGGAGCCGTCGTTCGCGTGCACGCGCGCGACGAACGATTGGCGTTTCCCGTGCGGCTCCTGTTCGCATCGCTCCGGGGGATCGCATGGATCGTCCCGTTGCTTGTTCTCCCCTTCATGCTTGCCGCGAGCAAAAAGTCGAGAGCAGCTGCGCGGACGACGATTGCTCACTATAAGGACGTAATCGCCCAGATCATCTACGCAGGCGCCGCTTTATTGATCTTTCTGGCGGTGAACGCATATGGTTCCTGACGCCGACGTCTCCTAGCGCCATTCGCCGCATGTCTGTAGCTCGCCGGCGACGGCGGCCTTGGTATTAGGGTTCGACAATCGCTGACCATGCGCATCACCATCACGGCGGCCGCGGCGGCCTGGCCGTCACCTCGGCGTTGGCGACGCTTCACTGCCTGACGGGCTGCGTCGTCGGCGAAGTCATCGGGCTTGCGATCGGCGTGACGGCGTCCCTCGGCGTGTGGCCGACAATGCTTCTTGCCACGGCGCTCGCCTATGCGACCGGTTTTTCCTTGGGCGCCGTGCCGGTGATGCGGCGGCAAGAGGTCGGCCTCTTCGCCGCGATCCGGATCATCTGGTTCGGCGAAGCCGTGTCGATCGGAGTCATGGAAATTGTGATGAACGCCGTGGATTATCAGATGGGCGGCGTACAGGCGCCTTCCGTGTTCGCGGTCGCGTTCTGGCGGGGACTTCTCTTCGCAATCCCAGCCAGTTTCCTTGCCGCTTGGCCGGTCAACTGGATCTTGCTGCGCCGCGCGTTTTAGAAGTCGGCATGACTGCGGCGCGCACTTTTCGGGCCGCACCTGCCCAATCTCGCATGCAACAAGTTCGTGCGCTCCAAGATCGCGACGCCGTCCTTCGAATCGAACCTGCTGCCATGGCCGCTGTTCGCGCCCCTTTCGCAACTTGACCTGCCTCAAACGCCGCCGCCCCAATCCGCGGCATATACCCATACGGGGTAGTTGACATATACCCTTATCGGGTATACCTCCGCTTCGCGGCCGGCAGCCGCCGAACAAGGAGCGCCGTCATGAACATCGATCCGGTCGGACTCGTTTTCTCTTCGTCACCCGGGCGCATCCGCGCGCTCGGGCGGCGCACGGCGTTCGTCCACGCGCCGTTCCACAATCTTTTCAGCCGAAGGAATGCGGCATGACATCGAAATCCTCCGCCTGTGAGCATCACGCGTCTGCATCCGCTGCGCATCATCCTCCTTCAGCTTCGCAGGCGCGCGCGCCGTCTCTGGCGGCTCCAGCGGTATCGACCGGGGTGATTTACACTTGCCCGATGCACCCTGAGATCCGGCGCGCCGAACCCGGAGCCTGCCCGATCTGCGGCATGGCGCTTGAGCCGATCGTCCCTGCCGGCGCGGAGGGACACAGCCATGAACTCGCCGACATGGAGCGGCGGTTCGTGATCGGAACGATATTGGCGCTGCCGGTTCTTGCCTTGGAGATGGGGGCGCACCTCCTTGGTCTCCACAAAATCATTCCGCCGCATGTCAACGCGTGGCTGCAACTCGCGTTGGCGACGCCCGTCGTTCTGTGGGCCGGATGGCCGTTCTTCACGCGCGCTTGGGCCTCGATCGTCAACCGAAGCCTCAACATGTTCACGTTGATCGCCATGGGAACCGGCGTCGCTTGGGTTTACAGCGTTGTTGCAACGATTGCTCCGCAGATATTTCCGGCGGAGTTCCGCGGAGCCGGCGGCGCAGTTGCAGTTTATTTTGAAGCTGCCGCCGTCATCACCGTTCTGGTGCTGCTTGGGCAGGTGCTTGAACTGCGCGCCCGTGAAACGACCAGCGGCGCGATCAGGGCGTTGCTGGACCTCACGCCAAAATTGGCGCGCCGCATACGGACGGACGGGACCGATGAGGAGATCGCCGTCGACGCCGTCGCCGTCGGCGATCTCTTGCGCATTCGTCCCGGCGAGAAAATCCCTGTTGACGGAGCCGTCCATGAAGGTCGCAGCGCTGTCGATGAATCGATGGTGACCGGCGAATCGATGCCTGTCACCAAGGAGCCGGGCGCCAGACTGATCGGCGGCACGATTAATCAGAGCGGCGGTCTCGTCATGCGCGCTGAAAAAATCGGCCGAGACACCATGCTCGCCCGCATCGTCCACATGGTCGCCGAGGCGCAGCGGAGCAGGGCGCCGATCCAGCGTCTCGCCGATCAGGTGTCCGGCTGGTTCGTCCCCGCCGTCATCCTTGTCGCCGTCGCCGCCTTTGGGGCCTGGTCGATCTGGGGGCCGTCGC
>DNZB01000012.1:4397-10345 GCA_003506635.1 Parvularcula sp. | reverse complement strand
TCGCCGCCTGCGCCGCGGCGCTGGGCGCGCCGGCCCGCGCCGGTGAAATTGCGGGCGTGCGCTTCGGCGTCACCTCGGCGACTGAGACGAGGGTCGTTCTCGATGTCGCCGGTGAGATCGCGACCGCCGGGGCGCCGGTCGCGAGCGAGCGGGCGTTAACGGTTGCGTTTGATCCCGCAACGACCGTCAAAGCGCCCCGGCTGGAAGGGCGCGGCGATGGCTTGGTCGATCGATTCGCGCTATCCGGGGCGGTTCCCGTTTCGCTAAACTTGCATTTCAAATCGCCAGCCAGAATCAAATCGTTATTCGTCATTCCTCCCGGCGCGTCGAACCCGCGCTATCGGCTCGTCATCGACCTTGAGCGCGGGGCGCCGGTAAGCGCGCCGGCTGCCGCGCCCGTCGCGGCGCTGTCGCCTTCGGCGGTCAAATACGACTCGTTGACCGACGTGATCGAAGCCGCTGTCACCGCGCCGCCCGTGACATCTGTCGCCACATCCGTGGCGGCCCCTGAGCTAAAGCCCGCGCCGTTGTCGCTGGCCCTGGCGGCCGAAAGGCCGGTGATCGTCATTGATCCCGGGCACGGCGGCACGGACCCTGGCGCTGCCGGCGCTGGCGGAACCAAAGAGGCGCTGGTCAATCTCGCCGCCGGGCTCGCCCTTGCCGAGGCGCTGGAAAAAACCGGGCGATACGCCGTCGTCCTGACCCGCAGGGAAGACGTGCGCCTCGCCCATGAGGAGCGGTCAAGGATCGCCCGCGACGCCCGGGCCGACCTCTTCATTTCGCTCCACGCCGATGCGCACGCGGATGCAAATGTGCGCGGCGCCTCGGTCTACACCTTGTCGGAGGAGGGCACGGAGCGTTCGGCGCGAGAGGCCCTCGCCAAGGGCAATTACCATGTCTTCGATGTCGATATCGGAGCCACCGACCCGCAGGTCGGCGGCATTCTTTATAATCTCGCCCAGCGCAAGACGGAGAATGAATCCGATCGCTTCGCCGAGATCCTGGTGACGCGCCTCAAAGGCTCGACGCTGGTCCTCAACAACTCGCACCGGCGCGGCAATTTCAAGGTGCTCCTCGCCCCCGATGTGCCGGCGGTTCTTCTCGAACTCGCTTTCATCTCGAACCGGAAGGACGAGGCCAATCTCGGCTCGCCGGCGTGGCGCACACGCACCATGGCGGCGGTGACGGCGGCGATCGACGCCTATTTCGAGGACCGGGCGAAAGCGGCCTTGCACGCCAGCAACGCCGTGCAGCCGGCGGCGCGTTAGGGTCGTTTTTCCGCCGATTTTTCGGCTATAAGGATTTGGACCAAGGGGGCAAAGGCCGCGGCGTGACGCGCGGCCGGGCAAAGTGAGCGGCGAATGGCGGACGAGCAGGTGTTTTTCGAAGGCGATGAAGACGCGCCCCGGGCAGAAGCGCGCGCGCGCCGGCGCCGCGGCTTCACGCCGCCGATGTGGCTGAAGATTGCCGGCTATGTCATGGCGGGCGGGGCGGCGCTCGCCTTGCTCGCGGTCGCCGGTTTCGCGCTCTATCTCGTCGGCCTCAGCCGCGATCTGCCGGACTACGCCTCGCTCGCCGAATATGAGCCGCCGGTGACGACGCGCGTTTACGCCAATGACGGCTCTCTCGTCGCCGAATTCGCGCGCGAACGGCGCCTCTATATGCCGATCGAGGCGATGCCGCAGATCGTCAAGGACGCCTTCATCTCGGCGGAAGACAAATCCTATTACGAGCATGAGGGGCTCGACTTTCGCGGCATCGTGCGCGCGCAGGTCTCGAATGTCGGCAATCTCATCCGCGGCCGGCGCCTCGAAGGCGGCTCGACGATCTCGCAACAGGTCGCGAAGAACTTCCTTCTTTCGAGCGAACAGAAAATCGAACGCAAGATGAAGGAGTGGCTGGTCACGCGCCGCATCGAGCGCGCGTTCACCAAGGACCATATTCTCGAACTCTATCTCAACGAGATCTATCTCGGGAACCGCTCCTACGGCGTCGCCGCGGCGGCGCTCAACTATTTCGATAAACCGCTCGGCGAACTGACGATTGAGGAAGCGGCCTATCTCGCCGCCATCCCGAAGGGCCCCAACAATTATCACCCGGTCAACAATTACGACCGCGCGGTTGAGCGCCGGAACTGGGTCATCGGCCGTCTGTTTGAAGACGGCAAGATCACAAAGGAAGCCGCCGACGCCGCGACCGCGACGCCGCTCGCCGCCAGGATCGCCCCGCCGCTCGGCGCGCGCGACTGGGCGTCGGAATATTTCGCGGAAGAGGTGAGAAAGCAGATCGCAGAACGATACGGATCAGAAGCGCTATATGACGGCGGCCTCGCCGTGCGCACGACGATCGATCCGCGCTATCAGAAGGCGGCGGGCGCGGCGCTTCGGCGTTGGCTCGTCGATTACGATCAGCGCCATGGCTGGCGCGGTCCGATCTCGACGATGGCGATCGCCGACAACTGGAAGGACGCGTTTGCCGAGGTTGAAAAGACGCTGGCGGCGGCGAAGTCCCTGTCCGCCGATCTTGCGCCCTGGGTTCCGGCTGTCGTTCTTGAGACCTCGCGCGACTTCGCGAAGCTCGGCTTCGACGACGGCGGCGAGGGCGTGGCGCCGGTCGAGGCGATGAAGTGGGCGCGCGCCTATAAATCCGTCGACGCGCTCGGCGAGGAAGTGACGAGCGCCGCCAAAGTCCTCAAGAAAGGCGACATCGTTTATGTCGAGCCGCTGGAAAAGGCGGGAACCTTCGCGCTGCGCCAGCCGCCGGCGGTCAACGGCGCGCTCGTCGCGATTGATCCGCACACGGGCCGCGTGCTCGCGATGGTCGGCGGCTTCTCATTCCAGCTGTCGGAATTCAACCGCGCCATGCAGGCGAGCCGCCAGCCCGGCTCGACCTTCAAGCCGTTTGTTTACGCCGCCGCGCTCGACACCGGCTATACGCCGTCCTCGATCGTGCTTGACGCGCCCTTCGTCGCGCCCGGCGTCGACAGCTGGTGGAAACCCGGCAATTACGCCGAAGGCCGCTTTTACGGCGAATCGACCTTGCGGCTCGGCATCGAGCAGTCGCGCAACACGATGACCGCGCGCCTTGCGCAAGATATCGGCATCGGCCGCATCGTCGAATACGCCGAAAAGTTCGATCTTTCCGACCGCCTCCCGCGCGAGCTTGCGATCTCGCTCGGCGCGGCTGAGACGACCTTGATGCGGATCACCGCCGGCTATGCGACCTTCGTCAACGGCGGCAAGCAGGTCAAGCCGTTCCTTATCGACCGCGTGCAGTCGAAAAATGGTGAAACGGTTTACGTCCACGACGCGCGCGCCTGCCCCGATTGCAACGGCGTCGCCTGGGCCGGCCAGCCGGAGCCGCAGCTTGACGATCCGCGCACGCAGGTGATTGATCCGCGTACGGCCTATCAAATGGTGTCGATGCTCGAAGGCGTCGTGCAGCGCGGCACCGGTTCGGCCGTCAGGAGGGCCGTCAACAAGCCCGTCGCCGGCAAGACCGGCACCACGAACGACTACAAGGACGCCTGGTTCGTCGGCTTCTCGCCCGACCTCGCGGCCGGCGTCTTTGTCGGCTTCGACATGCCGGCGAGCCTCGGCGAGGGCGAGGCGGGCGGCGGCGTCGCCGCGCCCGTCTTCGGCGACTTCATGGCGGCCGCGCTGAAAGATCAGCCGGGCATACCGTTCCGCATTCCGTCCGGCATCCGCCTCGTGCGCGTCAACGCCAAGACCGGCCGGCCGGCCAATCCCGGCGACCCGAACGTCATTCTTGAAGCGTTCAAGGCCGAAGACTCCCTCGTCTCGCAGCCCTCAGGCGAGGATCTGTCGCTCGATCCATTGAGCGCCGCGCCCTCCGCGCCGCAGACGCAGCCTTCGGTGGACGACCTCAGCGGAATTTACTAGGGGAAGCGCCGCCAGCGTTCGCCGAAAGCAAAAATGCGCACCGACATCGCCCAGCTCGCCGCCAGAACACAGCAGTCGCTCGACCTGCTGAGGAGGCGTCTTTGACTGGGACAAAGCAAATCGCCGCCTCGAAGAGCTGAACGCCAAAGCCGAAGCCCCGACCTTCTGGGACGATCCCCAAGCCGCGCGCAAGCTGATGCAGGAGCGCACCGCGCTCGAATCCCAGATCAAGGCGATCGGCGAGATATCGGGCGAACTCGCCGACCTTTCCGGCCTCGCCGACATGGCGGAGGAGGAGGGCGACGCGGCGAGCGCCGACGACGTCCTTGAACTCATCAAGGCGCTCGCGGCGCGCGCCGCGACGGCCGAAACCGAAGCGCTCCTGTCGGGCGAGGCTGACGCCAATGACTGCTATCTCGAAATCCACCCCGGCGCCGGCGGCACGGAATCGAACGACTGGGCCGCGATGCTCTTGCGCATGTACCTCCGATGGGCGCAGCGGCGCGGCTATGACATCGAAGTGATCGACCAGCAGGCTGGCGAGCAGGCCGGCGTCAAATCGGCGACGGTGAAGATAACGGGCTTCAACGCCTATGGCTGGCTGAAGACCGAATCGGGCGTCCACCGCCTCGTCAGGATTTCCCCTTACGATTCCAACGCGCGGCGCCACACCTCATTCGCGTCCGTCTGGATCTATCCGGTCGTCGACGATGCGATCGAGATCGAGATCAACGAAAGCGACTGCCGCATCGACACTTACCGTTCGTCCGGCGCGGGCGGCCAGCATGTCAACACGACGGATTCGGCGGTCCGCATCACCCACGTCCCGACCGGCATCGTCGTCGCCTGCCAGAACGAGCGTTCGCAGCACAAGAACCGCGCGACCGCGTGGAACATGCTGCGCGCGCGCCTGTTCGAGCGCGAACTGCAAAAGCGCGAGGAAGCCGCCGCCGCCGTCGCCGCCTCGAAGACGGAGATCGGCTGGGGCCATCAGATCCGCTCCTATGTACTTCAGCCCTATCAGATGGTGAAGGATTTGAGGACCGGCGTCGAAAGCCCGTCGCCCGACGATGTCCTTGACGGCGATATCGACAAATTCCTCGCCGCCTCGCTCGCCCAGCGCGTCGTCGGCGACGCGGCGTAAGGGCGCCGGTTCTGGCGCCGCCTCGCAGCGGGGAGGGGGCGCGCGCAAGGCCCCGCTGGCTGCCGTCGAAGCTTGTCAGGCGCGCAGCCCGCGGCCATTACGGAGCGCCCCCTTTCGTCAGCGCCCCTGGAACCCTTCATGCCCGCATTCCAGTCCTCGATCGACGTCCGGTCCGCTACCTTCGCCGCCAACCGCGCGCATCATCTGAAGCTTATCGAGGATTTTCGCGGGCTCGAACGCAAGATCGTAGAGACCTCGGCGAGGGCGCGCGCGAAATTTGAAAAGCGCGGACAATTGCTGCCGCGCGACCGGCTCGCGCTCATCCTCGATCGCGGCGCGCCGTTTCTCGAACTCTCGACGCTGTGCGGATACAAGATGCATGACGACGACGGCGACGCGAATATTTCCGGGGGCGGGGGCATTTGCGGCGTCGGCTTCATTGCGGGCGCGCGGGTGCTCGTTTCGGCCTCGGACGCCGGCATCAAAGGCGGCGCCGCGACGCCGATGGGCGTCCATAAGGCGCTCCGGGCGCAGGAAATCGCGCTGAAGCAGAAGCTTCCCTTCGTGCATCTCATCGAAAGCGCGGGCGCCAATCTTTTCCGCCAGTCGGAAATGTTCGTCGCTGGCGGCCAGACCTTTGCGAATCTGGCGCGCCTCTCCGCGGCGGGACTTCCCGTCATCGCGGTGGTGCACGGATCATCGACGGCGGGCGGCGCCTATCAGACGGGGCTTTCGGACTATGTCGTCGTCGTGCGCGGGAAATCGAAGGTCTTCCTCGCCGGGCCGCCGCTCCTCAAGGCGGCGACCGGCGAAATCGCGACCGACGAAGCTCTCGGCGGGGCGGAGATGCACTATCATGTCTCCGGCACGGCGGAGTACATGGCGGAAAACGACGCCGACGG
>DNZB01000012.1:3523-4043 GCA_003506635.1 Parvularcula sp. | reverse complement strand
AAGAAATCCTCGGGCTGACGCCCGCCGACTATAAGACGCCCTATGACGTGCGCGAGAATATCGCGCGCATCGTCGACGGCTCCGATATTCTAGGATTCAAAGACGGCTACGGCGCCGCGACCGTGTGCGCGCATGCCGAGATCGCCGGCCATGCGGTGGGGATCATTTCCAATAACGGCCCCATCGACGCCGACGGCGCGGCCAAGGCGGCGCAGTTCATCCAGCTGATGTGTCAGGCGGGAACGCCGGTCGTCTTCCTCCAGAACACGACGGGCTATCTCGTCGGGACGGACGCTGAGCAGCGCGGCATCGTCAAGCACGGCTCGAAGATGATTCAAGCCGTCACCAACATGACCGTGCCGAAGATCACGATGCATATCGGCGCCTCCTTCGGCGCCGGGAATTACGGAATGTGCGGGCGCGCTTTCGATCCCGCTTTCATCTTCGCCTGGCCCAATAACCGCGTCGCGGTGATGGGCGGCGAACAGGCGGCGAAGACGATGCGCATCGTCGGCGAGGA
>DNZB01000012.1:1916-3192 GCA_003506635.1 Parvularcula sp. | reverse complement strand
TCGACAAATATGACGAGGAAAGCCGCGCGCTTTTCGCCACTGCGCGCCTCTGGGATGACGGCCTCATCGACCCGCGCGACACGCGCAAGGTGCTCGCCTTCTGCCTCGATACGGTCGCGGAGGGACGCGCGCGTGAGACGCGGCCCAACATCTTCGGCGTGGCGAGGCTGTAGATGGGCGACCTCCTCATCGAACGCCGGAAATCCGCCGTCTTCGCGACGCTCAACCGGCCGCAGGCGAAAAACGCGCTCAACGCGGAGATTGTCGACGGCCTTTTCGCGCTCTGTGACCTTCTCGCGATCGACGGTTCGGCGCGCGCGCTCGTGCTGCGCGGCGCGGGCGGCAGTTTTTGCGCGGGAGGGGACATCAAGGAATTCGCCGCGCAGATGATGGCGGCGGATCCTTTGCCCGGCGAGCGCGATCCGGTCGAGATTTCCAATCGCCGCTTCGGCGATCTGCTCCTGAAGCTCGATGCGCTGCCGCAGGCGGTGATCTCGGTCGTCGAGGGCGCGGCCTTCGGCGGCGCCATGGGGTTCATCGCCGTCTCTGATGTCGCTATCGCCGCGCCGGGCGCGAAATTCTCGCTGTCGGAAACGACGCTCGGCCTCGTGCCGGCGCAGATCGGGCCTTTCGTCGTCCGGAAGATCGGTCTCTTCAATGCGCGCCGCCTTGCGCTCACCGGCCAGCGCTTCGGCGCGGAGGAGGCGGTGCAGGCGGGCTTCGTCGATCGCATCGCCAGCGATGTCGACGCGGCGCTCACCGACACGCTGAACGCGATCGGCCGCTGCGAGCCCGCGGCGAACGCCGCGACGAAACGCGTCTTCAACGCGGCGGCGCGCAGCGTCGATCCGAAAGAGCTTGATGCGGCCGCGCGCGAATTCACCCGAGCCTTGCGCGGCGCCGGGCGGCGCGGCGCGGCGGCCTTTGCGCAGAAGAAGTCGCCGGACTGGGTTGAGAATTGGGGCCAAGAGACACAAGCATGACCACAATCCGCAAAGTCCTCATCGCCAATCGCGGCGAGATCGCCGCCCGCGTCATGCGCACCGCGAAGGCGCGGGGGCTCGCCACCGTCGCGGTCTATTCGGATGCGGACGCGCGCACCTATCACGTGCGCTGCGCGGACGAGGCCGTTCACATCGGACGTTCCGAAGCGGCGCAGAGCTACCTCAGGATCGACCGCATCATCGACGCGGCGAAAGCGTCTGGCGCTGACGCCATCCATCCGGGCTATGGCTTCCTCTCCGAACGCGCGGCCTTTGCGGAAGCTTGCGCCGCG
>DNZB01000012.1:0-1511 GCA_003506635.1 Parvularcula sp. | reverse complement strand
CAGGCCGACGCGCGCCTCAGACAAGAAGCGACGCGCATCGGCTTTCCGGTGATGCTGAAGGCGTCGGCCGGCGGGGGCGGGCGCGGCCAGCGTATCGTTCAGCATAAGGATGAACTGGACGAGGCGATCGCCTCCGCGCGGCGCGAATCGGAAAGCGCGTTCGGCGACGGGCGCCTCATCGTCGAAAAGGCGATCGCCCTCGGGCGCCATGTCGAAATCCAGGTGATGGCGGATGCGCACGGCGCGGTCCTTTATCTCGGCGAGCGCGACTGTTCCTTGCAGCGCCGGCGCCAGAAGGTGATCGAGGAAGCGCCCTCGCCCGTCATAACCCCGCAGATGCGCCGGCGCATGGGCGAGGCGGCGGCCGAAGCGGCGCGGGCCGTCGGCTATCGCAATGCCGGGACCGTCGAGTTCCTCTTCGATCCCTCGGCGCAGGAATTCTATTTCCTCGAAATGAACACGCGCCTGCAAGTCGAGCACCCGGTGACGGAGATGGTGACGGGCCTCGATATCGTCGCGCTGCAATTTGACGTCGCGGAAGGAAAGGCCCTGCCGCTGACGCAAGGGGATGTGCGGCTCAACGGTCACGCGGTCGAAGCGCGCCTTTACGCCGAAGACCCGGCGAAAAATTTCCTGCCGCAGACAGGCCGCGTCGTCCGCTTCGAAGCGCCGCCGGGCGTGCGCGTCGATCAGGGCGTCGAGACGGGCGATGAGGTTTCCACCTTCTACGACCCGATGATCGCCAAGGTGATCGCGCACGCCGCAACGCGCGAGGAGGCCTGCGCAAGGCTCGCATCGGCGCTTGAGCGGATGACGCTGCTCGGCCTCGCCGCGAACGCGCCGTTTCTGGCGGCGCTCCTGCGCGATGAAACCTTCCTCGAAGGCGGCGCCGATATCGGCCATATCGAGCGCAATCTCGACGCTATCAACGCGGCGGCGGCGCGCGCGGTCGAGCCGGAAGATGTCGCGCTCGCCGCCGCTGCGCTCCTCGACCGTCCGTTCGGGGACCTTCTCACCGGCTGGACTTCGCGCCGTGATGCGGCGTTCCCGGTGAAGCTGCAACATGGCGATGAAACGATCGCTGCGAGCGTCAGCGCCGGACGGACCTTCATCTCGGCGAAGACGGCGAGCGGCGAAGCGCGCATCGACATTATCGAAGCGGGAGCTGAGACGATCCGCTACCAAATCGGCGACGCGCGCCGTTCAGCGGCGGTTTCGCGCGACGGTGATATCGTCGATATCCAGCGCGGGGCTCATGCGCGGCGCTTCATCGACATGACCTTCGCGCCGGCGGCGGAGCAGGGCGCCGGCGCTGACGCGGTCAAGGCGCCGATGGCGGGCGCCGTCACGTCTGTTTCGGTGAAACCCGGCGACCTTGTCGTCAAAGGTCAGACCGTCGCCGCGATCGAAGCGATGAAGATGGAGCATCAGCTCAAAGCCCCGCGCGACGGCGTTGTCGCCGAAGTGCTCGCCAAACCAGGCGACCAGGTCGCGATCCGGGCGAGGATCGT
>DNZB01000013.1:2530-5996 GCA_003506635.1 Parvularcula sp. | reverse complement strand
GCGACGATCATCCGGTCGCGCTCGACCGATTTCAGCGAGACGACGGACCACACCGGGATGCCGATCATGGCGACGAGGTAGACGAAGAACATCACCTGGCCGAGCAGCGGCTGCGACAGGATGTATTCGACGATGCCGGTCGCGGCCGCTTCGCGCGCCATGCTTGCCGTCTCCATCGCGTTATTGAGGAGGAACCAGGCGAGCGGCACCGCGAGCAGCGACAGAAGGATGATGATCGCGTCGCGGTTCTTGCCGCCCTCAGGCGGGTCGCCATAGCCGGCGAGCGCCTTGTCGGAGAACTGGAAGCGAGCCCAGGCGAGCAGCATGCCAAAGCCGGCGAGCGCAAAGCCCCACTGATAGCCGAACTTGACGGCGATCACCGGCGCCAACCCTTGCGAGATCACCGAGCCGAGATTGATCCCCATGTAGAAAATCGTGAACCCGGCGTCGCGCCGCGGATCACCCTCCGGATAGAGCGTGCCGACGATTGTCGAGATATTCGGCTTGAAATAGCCGTTGCCGACGATGATGAGGCCGAGCGACATGAAGAGGAGAATGACATTGACGTCGTTGCGATCGGCGTCGAACTTGAAGGCGCCCTTCTCAATCGTCGCGGGAACAGACCCGCCCGCCCCTTCGAGCGTCAGCGAGCCGTCCTCGTTGCCGCGAATGCGATAGCGGTTCTCGCCGTCGACGACATATTGCCCGGCGGCGTCGCCGTTCTTTTCGATCGCGACTTCGTAACGCTGGTCGTTGATCGAAACGAATGGTTTGGCGTTGTCGCCGCCTGAAAAGGCGAGCAGCAAATAGCCGGCCGACATCAAGATCGCGCCGAACTTCACCGCCTTTTTCGAGCCGAAATATTGGTCGGCGATGAGGCCGCCGATCAGCGGCGTCAGATAGACGAGCGAGGTGAAGGCCCCGTAGAGGCCGTTTGCGACATTGTCGGCGAAAACGAAATGATCGACGAGATAAAGGATGAGGAGCGCCCGCATCCCGTAATAGCCGAACCGCTCCCACATCTCGGAGGTGAAGAGGATCGCGAGTTGTTTCGGATGCCCGAACCAGCCTTTTTCGGCCGACGCCGCCGCAGTCGTCATGGATTTATCCCTCCGCTGGTCGCGGTTGCAGGCGCCCCGCCCGCCGCGACATGGATGCCGTTCCCCCGGCTCAAAAGAACGCGGAGACGATCAAGTCTCCGCGGATCGGGCGGGAAGGTGGCTGAATTGCGGCGGAAAATCCAGCGCTTATGATGGCTCCCATGACGGCTTTTGCGCTGAACGAACAATTGGCGAACGACTGCTCCGTTGTCGGCGATCTGCCGCTGTGCCGCGTGCTGCTCATCAACGATTGCCGGTTTCCCTGGGCGATCCTTGTCCCGCGCCGCGCCGGCCTCGTGGAGCTGACCGACCTTCCCCCCGCCGACAGGGCGCGCCTGATTGAGGAGACGGCTGAGGTCGCCGCGGCGCTGAAGAAACTCTCGGGCGCGGAGAAAATGAATATCGGCGCGCTCGGCAATGTCGTGCGCCAGTTCCATGTCCATGTCGTCGGACGCAGCGAGGGCGACGACGCCTGGCCGGGCCCCGTCTGGGGCGCGGGCGCGCGTGTTCCGTATGCGGAGGGCGCGGCGGACGCTTGCGCGCGCGAATTGCGCAGGGCGCTGGGGCTATAGGCGCCATCGCCCATCTTCTTCGCGCGCCGGGTTCCGCACTCGCTCGTCAGCCGGCCCTCGCCCCTGTTTTGGACGGACCCGCCGTCGCGGCGGATCAGCCCCCGCCGCCGTCCCGCGTCCAGGCCGTATCGCGGGCCTTTCGGTTTTTTCACCTTTTCCGGCGCCGACGCGCCGACGGCGCGCCGCCGCTAAACCCCGCGAAATGCGTCGGTATCGAAAGGCTTTCCACGTCGTCAGATTAAGCGCGCGTCATCGTTACGCGTTTTTCAGTGGCTCGCGCGCGCGCCGGCGCCAATGTCGCGCCCGACGCCGCGCCGTTTCACGCGCGGCGGTCAAGCGCCCGTCGATGAGGGGTCGCCCGGGCGTTCGTTTCTGTAAACCGAAAGGACCCAACGATGATGAAACTCACTGTTCTCGCCGGCGCCATGACGCTCGCGGCGGGCGCCGCGCTCGCCGGCGACGCGGACTTCACGAAGCTCGACGCCGACAGGTCGGGCGCGCTCTCGCTCGCCGAACTGAACGTCAAGATGGCGGACTTCACCGCGCAAGATCTCGCCGCGATCGACGCCGACGGTTCAGGCGACGTGAGCGAGCCGGAATTCACGGCGTGGAAGTCGACCCAATCGAAGAAGGACCCCGCGCAGCCGCAATAGCGCGGCGTTCGCCTCTTGCACCGGAAACTGGAGCGCCTGCGGGCGCTCTTTTTTACGCCGGCAGCTGATACCCCTTGAACTTCTTGCGCAGCTCCGTCTTCAAGACCTTGCCCGTCGCGCCGAGCGGCAGTTCCTTCACGAACTCGACCGCGTCCGGCCAGGCGATCTTGTCGAGCTTTCCCTTGACGAAATTGCGGATTTCTTCGGCGTCCGGCGCCGCGCCTTCGCGCGGAACGATGATCAGGAGCGGGCGCTCCTGCCATTTGGGATGCTGAACGCCGATGACGGCGGCATTGGCGACCATGGGGTGCAGCAATGCGGCGTTTTCGATGTCGATCGAAGAGACCCATTCCCCGCCGGTCTTGATGACGTCCTTCGCGCGGTCGGTGATCTGTAAGTAACCTTCCTCATCAATGATCGCGACGTCGCCGGTGTCGAACCAGCCGTCGACGGTCATCGCGTCGGCGCTCGCCTTGAAATAGGATTTGACGATCGAAGGGCCCCTGACCTGCAAGCGTCCGTCCGAGACGCCGTCATGGGGAAGCGCGCGACCGTCCTCCGACACGATGCGCATGTCGACGAAGGGAAGCGAGCGTCCCGCCTTCAACTGATATTTGATCTTCTCGTCCGGCGGCATCGCCGCGATATGCGGGGGCAGCACGTTGACGGTGCCGATCGGGCTCATCTCCGTCATTCCCCAGCCTTGCTGCAATTCGATGCCGCGCCGGGCGAAGCCGCGGATCAGCGCCTCTGACAGCGCCGAGCCGCCGCACAGGCCCTTCCTCAGATGCGGCAATTCCTTGCCGGTCTTCTCAAGATGCTGGAGCACCGCAAGCCACACGGTCGGCACGCCCAGTGAGTAATTGACCTTTTCATCAGCGAAGAGCGCGCACAGCGATTCCCCGTCAAGCCTCGGGCCCGGGAACACCTGTTTGAGCCCGATCATCATCGCCGAATAGGGCGTGTTCCAGGCGTTGACATGGAACATCGGCACTACCGGCAAGATGACGTCGCCCTCCTTGCAGCCGAGCGCCGTCGGCAGGCAGCTGGCGAAGGTCTGGATGACGCAGGAGCGGTGCGAATAGACGACGCCCTTGGGATCGCCGGTCGTTCCGGACGTATAGCACATGGCGACCGCGGT
>DNZB01000013.1:1003-2181 GCA_003506635.1 Parvularcula sp. | reverse complement strand
GCGTGCGTTTCATCCGTCATCAGCACAAAGCGCCTGACCGTCGTCAGCTTGGCGCGCAGCGCCGCGATCAGCGGCGCGAAGGTCGTGTCGTAAAAGAGCCAACCGTCTTCGGCATGGTTGATGACGAAGGCGGCGTTGTCAGGTCCAAGGCGCGGGTTCACCGTGTGCAAAACCGCGCCGAGCCCGCCGACCGCGTAATACATCTCGAACTGGCGATAAGTGTTCCAGCCGATGACGCCGACGCGGTCGCCGCGTTTGACGCCGGCGGCTTTCAGCGCATTCGCCAGCTGTGCGATGCGCCTGTAACTGTCCGAGACCGTATAGCGGTGAATGGGCCCTTCGACCGTGCGCGTGACGATCTCCGTCTTTGAAAAATTGCGGGCGGCGTGTTTGAGGATCTCCGTCGTCAGCAGCGGACGGTCCATCATCAGGCCCTGCATGGCGTTTCCCCTTGGCGTTGTCGGTCGTTGCGGGCCTTATCGCCCGCACGCGCGCCGCCGGTCAATTTAAGTCCGCTTCGCCCGGCTTTGCGGCGCCGCCGCGCCGGTCTAAGGGGGTCGCATGGCAAAGCCCCATCCCCGCGCACTCGACGGCGTACGTGTTCTTGACCTCTCCCGCGTGCTCGCCGGTCCCTGGGCGAGCCAATTGCTCGGCGATCTCGGCGCGGAGGTCATCAAGATCGAACGCCCCGGCGCCGGCGACGACACCCGCGGCTGGGGTCCGCCATTTCTGAAGTCCGCAGCGGGCAAGGCGACGGACGCGGCCTATTTCCTTGCCGCCAACCGCAACAAGAAATCGGTCGCGGTCGATATCGCCGATCCGGCGGGCGCCGAGATCGTCCGGCGCATCGCGAAGACGAGCCACATACTCCTTGAAAATTTCAAGGTTGGCGGCCTGAAGAAATACGGGCTCGATTATGCGAGCATCGCAAGGGTCAATCCGGCGCTCGTCTATTGCTCGATCACCGGCTTCGGCCAGACCGGGCCCGACGCGCCGCGCGCCGGCTATGACTACATGATCCAGGCGATGGGCGGTTTGATGTCGATCACCGGCCAGCCGGACGGCGCAAGCGGCGCTGAGCCGATGAAAGTCGGCGTCGCGGTCGCCGATCTCTTCTCCGGCATGTACGCCTCGACCGCCATTCTCGCCGCGCTCCGCCATGCAGAGCGCACGGGGCA
>DNZB01000013.1:0-631 GCA_003506635.1 Parvularcula sp. | reverse complement strand
GGCAACGCGCATCCGAACATCGCGCCCTATCAGGTCTTCGTCACGGCGGACGGCCATGTCGTCATCGCGGTAGGCAATGACGGACAATTCGAAAGCTTTGCGCGCGCGATCGGTTTGCCCGCGCTCGCCGAGGACGCACGCTACAAGACGAATCGCGACCGCGTCGCCGCGCGCGAGACGCTGACCGACGCGATCGCGCCGGCGATGCGCGCGCGCACGACGAAAGACTGGCTGGCGGCGATGGAGGAAGCGGGCGTGCCTGCGGGGCCGATCAACAGGATCGATCAGGTCTTCGCCGAACCCCAGGCGATAGCGCGCGGCATGACCGCGCCCGTCGCGCGCGACGATGCGGCGGGCGCGGCGATGGTCGTCCATCCGGTCAAATATTCGGCGACGCCCGCCGTCGCGGACCTGCCGCCGCCCCAGCTTGGGTCGCATACGGATGAAGTGCTGAGCGCGTTCGCGCCGGCGGGCGAAATCGCGGCGCTAAGGGCAAGAGGGGTCGTGGGCTAGGACGGACGGGGAAATCCCTTCTATCCCTTGAGAAGGGAGGGACGGGCGCGAACTCGCCTTTTGCGGGCGTTAACCATAGGAATACACCTGATAAATGTGTTGACCCCGGCGCCTGTCC
>DNZB01000252.1:1998-3560 GCA_003506635.1 Parvularcula sp. | reverse complement strand
AGATTGGCGCCGTCGTCGGTCTTGAGGAATCCCTCCAGCGCTTCGAGTTTGCGGACGATGAGGACGAGATCGTCCTCGAGCGATCCGTCGCTGCGCGTGAGCACCGCGTCGATATGGTCGTGACGACGGCCCTTGTCGCGGAGATAGACTTTGAGGCGTTCGTGGAAAAATTCCATGATTGTCGGCGCGCTTTGAAGATTGGCCAAGGCGTCCAATCGTGCAGCATCTTCAAAAGGCGAACCCACCCTTGCGGCTGGAACGCCGATCAGTTGATCAGCTGAATTGATCAGCATTTTCGACAACGAGATTCGGCTGCCGGTTTCAAGAATTGTTCGAATTGCTCCGAGCGCCGCGCGCCTCAGCGCAAACGGATCGCCCGATCCCGTCGGCTTTTTTCCAATCGCCCAGAACGCCGTCAACGTGTCGATCTTGTCGGCGAGCGCGACCGCGACGGAGACCGGCGCAGTCGGCACGTCATCATCGGCGCCTTTCGGCGCGTAGTGATCGCGGATCGCGTCGGCGATTGCATTGACGTCCCCCGCTCCCGCCCCTTGCGGGAGAGGGGACAGGGGTGAGGGACTCTCCGCGCGAGGAATGTTCGTACTTGTTGACGCCCCCTCACCCCCGGCCCCTCTCCCGCTTAAGGAGCGGGAGAGGGGAGAAGAATGCTGCGCCAGATAATAATACCGCCCCATCAGCCCTTGCAGCTCGGGGAATTCGTAAACCATGCCGGTCGTCAGATCGGCCTTCGCAAACAGCGCCGCTTTCTTCGCCGCTTCCGGGTCTGCGCCGACCTCCGGCGCGATCTCCTTCGCGAGGCTCCCGATGCGCCGCGCCTTGTCACCGACGCTTCCGAGACCTTCAAAGAACGTCACGCGATCAAGATCGGCGACGCGCTCTTCAAGCGGGCGCTTCAAGTCCTGATGATAGAGATACCACGCATCCGACAGCCTTGCCGTCAGCACGCGCTCATACCCCTTGCGCATCGCGGCGCCGCCGTCCGTCGCTTCGATATTGGCGACGAAGACGAATTTCGCGGCGAGGCGTCCCGTCTTCGGGTTTTTCACCGAGAAATATTTCTGGTGCCCGCGCATCGCGGCGGTCAGCACCTCGTCGGGGAGCGCGAGGAATTTTTCGTCGAAGGCGCCCATCATCACGACCGGCCATTCGGTCAGCCCTGAGACCTCCGCCAGCAGCCCCTTGTCCTCGACGAGCGCCAACCCTTGCGCCTCGCACAAGGTCTTGGCGTCGGCGGCGATGAGGTCCGCGCGCGCCTTGCCGTCGAGCATCACCTTCGCGGCCGTCAGCGCAGGGACATATTTATCGAAATTGCGCGCGTGAATGGCGCGTGCGCCGAAGGAGCGATGGCCGCGCGTTTCGTCGCCAGACGCAATCCCGCCAATCTCGAAGGGCACAACCTCATTGTCGAAGCAGCACAGCACGGACATCAGCGGCCGCACCCAGGTGAGATCCCCTTCGCCCCAGCGCATCGCCTTCGGCCAGGGAAAGTCTTTCACGATCGCCGGCACGGCCTCGGCGATGATCTCCGCCGTCGCGCGGCC
>DNZB01000252.1:0-1628 GCA_003506635.1 Parvularcula sp. | reverse complement strand
GCGCCGACTCGCGGGCCCTTCTTTTCTTCCTTGCGATCCGCCTGCCGCGCCGGAAGACCCGTCGCGACCAGCGTCAGGCGCCGCGGGCCGGCGAAGGCTTTGACGCCCTCCGGCAGAAACCCGGCCGCCAGGAGGCGCTCATTCATCAGCCGCTGGAGATCGTCCGCCGCGCGCGCTTGCATGCGCGCCGGAATTTCTTCGGAGAACAGTTCAAGGAGGAGTTCGGGCATAAGAGGGGACTAGGGATTAGGGATTAGGGATTGGGCGCTTCTAGCGAGCGCGTCTCCTAAAACCTAGTCCCTAATCCCTAGACCGTCTTATGCGTGCCATCGCACAGCGGGGCGCCGCCGGTCCGCTTGCAGGCGCAGAACCATGCCTTTTTCGTTTCCACCGCCGTCCATTTGACAGGCGAGAAGGCCGAGCCCTTGTGACTGCCGTCGCAGAACGGCTGTGTCTTCGACTCGCCGCAGGCGCACCAGAAATAGGCTTTGCCCGCCTCAACATCGACGCCGATCGGTGCCGTCGCGGCGAGGCGCGGCGGCGCATCGATATCGATCCAGTCAAACTCAGCGAACAATTCGGCGGTTTCGCCAAGGTCTTTGGCCATCACGAAGTCGGCGGCCTCGCCGAACCTCGCCCAGAGCGCGCGGACCGCGGGGTTTTGATGCGCAGCCTCGATCGAGGCCGGCGACTTCCAGACGAAAATCTCGACGATCGTCCCATCCTTCGCCCGGCCGCAAAGGCGCCGCCCGGGTTCGGCGAGCCCTTCATCGACGAGGAGCGGCAAATGCCCGCGCGTCAGCGCCAACACCTCCGCCGCCCGGCCTGGCTTCGGCCGGTAGCTCGCGATCGTCATGACGCCCATATTGACCTCCATCGTCGCGACGGTCCGAGCATCGCGCCGGGCGCCGCTGGGCGCAAGCGCCTACTTGCGCTCCCCGAGCACGCACCGGTCCAGCCCTTCGCGGCGCACGATATCCATCCGTTTACGGATGGTGGCGGCGCGCCCGCGCACGTAAGGACCGGGGTTTACCGCACGCCATTTGTTGGGGCTCGGCAGCACCGCGGCGAGGAGCGCGGCTTCCTGCTTCGTGAGGTCCTTGGCGCTCTTGCCGAAACGCCCTTGCGCGGCGGCCTCCGCGCCGAAGAGCCCATCGCCCCATTCGGCGACGTTGAGGTAAAGCTCCATCGTGCGGCGCTTACCCCAGATCGTCTCCGAGACAAGCGTAAACCACGCCTCGAGACCCTTGCGAACATAGCCCCCGCCGTTCCACAGGAAGACGTTCTTCGCGGTCTGTTGCGAGATCGTCGATCCGCCGCGGCGCTTGCCGCTTTTCCTGTTGTGCTCGGCGGCTTCCTTCACCGCCTCTATGTCGATGCCCGCATGCTGGCAGTAGCGCGAATCCTCCGCCGCGATGACCGCGCGCACGAGATGGGGATTGATCGCCTCAAGCCGCGCCCATTCATGTTTCACGGTCTGCCCGCCGAGGCTCGCGCCCACCATGATCCAGGTGCCGGGCGGGGCCGCGAAGCGATAGACGGCGGCGCCGACGAAGGGCGATAGGCCAATGATGACAATGAGCCAGCCAAGGGCCCGCACGCCACGCCCGGCGGCGCGCCTGGCGCGG
>DNZB01000271.1:3428-6168 GCA_003506635.1 Parvularcula sp. | reverse complement strand
GCCAGGAATTGCGAATTGACGGTAACGGTCTTGCCCGTCGACAGCGTCACCGTGACAGAGCCGTCAGCCGCCGGTTCCGACATCTTCTGGCGCCATTCCGCCTCTTCGAAAAGATCAAGCTTCATCGGCGATCCGTCGCGTGATTTCAGCGCGCCGAAGGAAATAAGGTCGATCCGGGGCTTTGTCACGTCGCTCATGCGCTTTCGTCCGTGGTGACTTTAAGATGCGGCGTCGCGCCGATGAGGACCCCGAGCGCGGCGCTGTCCTTTATACCCGGCGGACACCGGCGCCGATACTCCGCGGCGATTGCGAGCAGCGCTTCTGCAGCGCCGTCGCGCGGGCCATTCTCGATCGCCTCGAGATTTTCGTCGAGCAGAAGATGCGCGAGGACAAGCGTCTCGATCCGATAACCGGATCGGTCGGCGACACGTTGCAGAACCCTCAGCGAGATCGACTTTTTGCCGGCTTCCATTCGCGAATAGACGGGCTGGCTGACGCCGAGAAGCTCCGCCATTTCTTCCTGGCTGAGTTGGCGAAGGGCCCGATAGACCCGCAAAAGCGCCCCGAATTCGAGCATGAAAGACTGCTCCCAATCGCGCTGGAAGTCTGATCCTGAACCCGCGTCAAGGCAAGCAAAACTGGCATTCTTAATTCGCCAGATACGCGAAGTTTTCGCGTTTCCAGCGAATTATTCTGCCGGCGAATAAATTATTCGCAGGCGGAATAAAACCCCTCGAATTTAGAATAACGCACCCCTGATTTAGAATAACGACCCGCTCCCGAAATCCAAATCGCGGCGCCAAAATGCGGTCTGTGTCTGTGCATGTTCGCGCTCGTTTCAGTGCAAGGCGCGATGCTTCAAGGAGGCGATGAAGTCCATGGTCGCAAAGCATTCAGGAAGCGAAGAACGGCCCGAGCAGGACGGTCTTGGAAAGACCCCCTTCCTGCACCCGGACGAGGCGGCGGACTACCTTCGCATCACCCGTCGCGCTCTCGAGAATTTTCGCGTGACCGGCAAGGGGCCGCCCTACCGTAAACACGGCGGGCGCGTCGTCTATCACATCGAGGATCTTGAGGCGTGGTCGAACGATCGACGTTACCGGTCTCGTTCGGACAAGGACCATTCGTGATGCGGCGGCGAAGTCTTTTGGTCCTCGCTCTTAGCGGCGCTTCTGTTGCGGCGCTGGGGCTTGCGAGCGTTACCGACTTCGCGCCGCGCCTCGTCTGGAACGCCTCGGCGAGCGCGCCGATCGGGCTCTACCGAATTGAAACGCGTCCGCCCGACATCGGGGATTACGTGCTGGTCCAGCCCAACCGCGACATTGAAATTCTCATCGCCGAGCGGGGTTATCTCCCCGAAAACATCCCGCTCCTGAAACGCGTCGCGGCCCTTCCCGGCGCGAGGATTTGCCGGAAAGGGGAGGGGATATTCATCGACGGTATCCCCGTCGCCGACGCCCTTCCGGTCGATTCGGCGGGCCGCATTCTCCCCGCTTGGGTCGGCTGCTTTTCGCTGTCGGCGAATGAGATTTTTCTTCTGAACGACCCGAAAAACTCTCTCGACGGCAGGTATTTCGGAGCGACGCATTTGGATGATGTCATCGGCGTCGCGGGACCGCTTTGGGTAAGGGAGAACGAGCGGTGAGGGCCGCAATAGGGGGTGGGCGGAGGATGGCAAGATTAAGGGCTTTGCACACGCGCGTGTGCAAAGCCAGTCTGCACGTCTCATTTCCATGCACATGGCCGACCGCGCCCTGTGCATCGATGCGCATCGCCCGATGAGCGGCGCCGAGGACGATTTCCGCCCAAAACTCGGCCGCATCCGCTCGCTCGGCGGGCGTTCTGCAAAGCGCTATACGGCCAAGCTCGCCGCCGCGATGGAGAAGGCCCGGCCCGGCGCGCTCGCGAAGCGCTCGGGGCGGGGCTATTCGCTGTCGCATATCGGGCGCGGCGCCGGCATCGCCGCCGCTCTCTCCACGAAGGCTCACCCCTTCGCGAAATTTCGCGCGCGCCGCGTCGCCGTCAAAATCCGCTCGGTGCGCTTGGGCAAGAATGGCATCCCGAAAGCCCGCGCGCATCTTCGCTACATCCAGCGCGACGGCGCGCAGAAGGACGGAACGCCGGGCAAACTCTACGGGCCGCAGTGCGACGGCGTCGATGACGCGGCGTTCCTGGAAGAAGGGAAGAGCGACCGCCATCAGTTCCGGATCATCCTGTCGCCCGAGGACGCCGGCGAGCTTCAAGACTTCACCAAAATCACGCGCGACGTCATGGCGGCGGCGGAACGCGATTTGGGAACGAAACTCGACTGGGTCGCCGTCAATCACCACGATACCGATCACCCGCACGTCCATATCGTCTTGCGCGGGCGCGCTGATGACGGGGAGAACCTCGTCATCGCGAGGAACTATATCACGCATGGATTCCGGCGGCGCGCGGAGGAACTCGCGACCCTGGAGCTGGGGGAGCGCAGCGACTTCGACATCGCCCGCGCGCGGCTCGTGGAGGCGGGCAAAGACCGCTTCACCTCGCTTGACCGCGAACTTCAGGAATTGGCGGCGGACGGCGTCATCGATCTGAAGCAGCCGCGCACGATCTATGAGCGCTTCCGCACGAAGCTCCTGAACGCGCGCCTCAAAACCCTTGAAACCTTGGGGCTCGCGAGGCACGCGTCCGATGGCTGGCGCCTGTCGCCGCGCCATGAAGAGACCTTGCGCGACATGGGCCGGCGCGGCGACAT
>DNZB01000271.1:0-3024 GCA_003506635.1 Parvularcula sp. | reverse complement strand
CGGACGACGCCCATGAGAAGCGCTTCCTCGCGATCGACGGCGCCGACGGCAAGCAATGGCATGTCGCGGTTGTTTCGGGCGATTCTTTTACGCCGCCGAATGAGGCAATCGTTGAGATCCGGCGAGAAGCAGGCGCGGCCCGCAAATCCGATCACGTCATCGCCGCGATCGCGGAGCGAAATGGCGGCGTATATTCGGACGCGTTGCAAGAACGCGCCGACCCGCGATCGACGCCCGAATACCGACTCGCGCACAAGCGGCGGCTCGAAGCGTTGCGCCGAGCCGGCATAGTCGAGCGCGAACCGGACGGCTCCTGGCGCGTGCCAGAGGATTATCTGAAACGCGCCGCCGAGTTCGAAAGCGGGAAGGGCGCGGCGAATGTCCGTGTTCTCTCCTTCGTGACGCTTGAACAATTGCAAAGCGCGCCGGGGGCGACATTCCTCGATGATGCGCTTGACGGAAAACGTTCGATCGAAGCGACAGGCCACGGCTTTGGCGCTGAGCTGAAAGACGCGCTCGGCGCGCGGCGGCGCTGGCTCCTGGCGCAAGGCCTCGCCGAAGACGCGGACGGCGCCTTTCGGGTTGACCGTCGCGCACTCGCGTCTCTGCAACGCGACGCGGTCGCTAGGGAAGGTGCACGGCTCGAAAAACGCCTCGGTAAATCCTTCATCGAGCCGGTCGAGGGCGAGCGCTTCTCCGGCGTTTATCTCCGCCCCTTCGATCTCGCCTCCGGGCGTTACGCGCTGGTCGAACGCTCGAAAGAGTTCACGCTCCTTCCCTGGCGCGAGGCGATTGAGGCCCGGCGCGGCCTCGAAATCTCCGCGGTTCTCCGCCGCGGCGGCGTTGCCTGGGATATCGGAATAGAGCGGGGACTGGGGCGGTGAGGCGACGACTGCCGTGTTCTGGGCAATAAATGGCGCGAAGGCCGCCTTATCAGCGTTTTTGCGCTGGATTTGTCTCAATGTCATAGGCCGACGGCCGGGCCCGCCAACCGGCGCTAATTCCGGCGCGAGGTATTCAACCCATTGTTTTTACTTGCTCATATCCGACAGGGCCGGGCCCGGAGCGCCCGGCTGGCCTTGGCCCAGTTGATTTCTTGGGAAAGTACCTCTATATTTTCTTTCATAAGAAAGGCTCTATCCATGGCGCTCGCTCCCCAGTTGGCGATCGACAATGCCCCCGAAAAGGCGCGCGTCCTGACCAAGGCGGTCGTTCGCGCCGGCGACGCGCTCGGTCTCACCTCGGCGGAGCTCGCCTCTATCATCGGCGTCTCGCCCGCGACCATGAGCCGGATGCGCAAGGGCGACTACGTTCTTGGGATGAAAGATAAGTCTTACGAGCTTGCGGCGTTGCTGGTGCGGTTTTTCCGGTCGCTCGATGCGATCGCCGGCGGCGACAATGCTGTGAGGACAGCGTGGCTGCGCGGTGAGAACGCCGCCCTTGGCGGCGCTCCGGCCGACCTCATTCAAACCGTTTCCGGATTGACCAATGGCCTTGCCTATCTGGACGCAAGACGCGCTCCGCTCTGAGCAAAGGCCTTTCAAAGGCGTCTTCTGGCGATGTGTCGAGGCTCAACACCTCGTCTCGACGCTCGCCCTCGTCAATACGCTCGAAGAACAACGCCTCCTTGAAGACATCCTTGAAGAAACGAAGCCGCCGGCGCCGCCTGAATGCGAAGGCCTCCACTATCTTTACATGACGCCCTTCCGTTACGGGCTCTATCCCAATGGCTCGCGGTTTCGAAGGGCCGGCAAGACGCCGGGCGTTTTCTACGCCTCCGCTGCGCCGCAGACCGCGGTCATCGAGACGGCGTTTCATATCCTCCTCTTCTACGCGGACTCAGCCGCGACGCCGTTTCCGGCGAACGCCAATGAATACACGCTGTTCGATGTTCCTCTCGCAACAAAGTCGGCGATCGATCTGACATCAGCGCCATTCAACGCAGCAAGTGATCTGTGGACGGAGTTGAACGATTATTCCGGCTGCCAGGCGCTCGAAGAAAAGGCGCGAGGCGAGGGCGTCGATCTCATCCTTTATCAGTCCGTGCGCGATCCGGAGGCCCGCATGAACGGCGCCTTGCTCGACTGTCGCGGCTTCGCTGCGAAGAAACCGAAACGCCATCAATCCTGGAAACTCTGGTTCAACGCCGCCGGCGTCCACGCGATCGAGGAATTCGGGGAGGGAAGATTTTCGATGGCGCCGGAGGCGTTCAGCAAGGATCAGCGGATCGCCGGCATGGCGTGGGAGAGGTAGGTCGCTGGGAGCTTTCTCCGCGATGGGCTGGGCCAGGCCGCTACCCGAGGACGAGAAGCAGCGAGCCGAAACCTCAAACGCGCGCCCAATCGCCGGGATTTTTTGCAGCAAGCTTGATGCTGCAGCGCCTCTTGACAGATTACGGCTGGCCGCCTAATTATCGTGCATCATGACGTTTGATGCATTGAAAATTAATCTCGGAACGCTGGCGACCATCACCGCCGGCTTTCCCCTTCGCACAGCGGCGGATGCGCTTCCCGCCGGCGACGTCAGCTTCGTCCAGATGCGGGATGTGGCCGACGGCGCCTCGGTCGATTGGGCGGGGGTTCCGCGCGTCGCGCTTCCGGGCAAACGGCCCGTAAGCTGGCTAGGCGACGGCGATATTCTTTTTGCCGCCCGCGGAACGAACAACTACGCGCTTGCCCTCAGGAATACGCCGGCGCGCGCGGTGTGCTCGCCCCACTTCTTCGTTCTGAAGGTTTCGGACAAGGCGAGAATCGACCCCTATTTCCTTGCTTGGCAGATCAATCAGAAACCAGCGCAGGATTATTTTAGGCAGTCTGCTACAGGATCGCATATCCCCAATATTCGCCGCAGCGTGCTGGAAGGCCTGGAAGTCGCCGTTCCATCCGTGTCCAAACAAAGAATGATCGCAGACCTCTGGAATGCGGCGCTTGAAGAGAAGCGGCAACTGAACGCTCTTCTCACGAACAGACAAAAGCAACTGGACTCCGTCGCGGCGGGTATTCTGACCGGACGCATGAGGTAGAC